>JAHLAX010000052.1 GCA_020625875.1 bacterium
TAGTATCTACTCTGTCTTTCTGCTACCTCTATTGTAGCACATCGTCAGAGTTCTCGGATTACTTTACCACTTACTTTTTATCATGCCTCCTTAAAAAGATTATTTATACATTTTGGATTTTATCACATCATCAGCCTAATTGCAACAAATGCAACAAAAACGTAATAAAAAACGCCACGACACAAATCTTCTTATATCCCCTTCGCTTAAGTTTGTAATAATCATATTTATATTATCGTAGCTGTTTATGATTTTCATAATAAACACCATATTTTATGAGACAAAATCAGAGCATAAAGAAACAGAGCAGCGTAAAGGCAACTGCTCATAAGGATAATTATGGAAAAAAGCAGAAATGCCGATTGGGAGACTTTAAAAGAAGAATTGACTTATAAAATGTAATCTTGATTATTTCAATTGAAATAAAAAAAAAAAGTTTTATTGATACGTTTCATTTTTCTTTCTCGTTTCGGTTTTAACTAAACAGAAATCTATTCCTGCTCAGAAGATTTCGAACTATCCCCTTTGTATTCAAGACAAAGCATTGTCAAATCATCAAACTGCGGAGCGTCGCCGACAAAGGCGTCAACGCTCGAGTGAATACCGTCAAGAATCTTCTTAGGTGAGCTTTCTTTGTTTTCGTTCAGAGCTTTTATTGTGTTATCAAGCCCGAACATTTTCTCATTCTTATCTGTAGCTTCGGGAACGCCGTCGGTATAGATAAATATCTTATCGCCCTTATTGAGCTTAAACTCAAAATCTTTGTATTTAACTCCGCTAAATCCGCCGACCACAAAACCGTGGGGCGTTTTATACAGCTCAAAGTCGCCGCTTTCGCGATAAATCGCGGCGTCCTCATGCCCCGCGTTAGCGGCGATAACCTTTCCTGTAGAGATTTCAAGAATACCCAGCCATATTGTAACAAACATATCGGCAGTATTGTGCTCGCACAGGTTATCGTTTACAAACGAGAGAATCTCAGCGGGACTTCCGCCCATCTTTGTTCTGTCGCTCAAAAGAATATTTGTAACCATCATAAAGAGCGAAGCGGGAATACCCTTGCCCGATACATCGCCAATCAGTATAGCCAGATGGTCGTCGTCAACCATAAAGAAGTTATAGAAGTCTCCCCCTACCTCTTTAGCGGGTGTCATCGACGCGTAAATATCGAACTCGCTTCTGTCGGGGAACGCAGGGAAATCGTTGGGAATCGAGTTTTCCTGAATTGTCGCCGCTATCGAAAGCTCGGCGGCAAGCCTCTCTCTTTCTGAGGTAATCGCGGTGAGATTGTCGATATATCTCAGCATATCGGTTTCCATTTTGTCAATGGACTGCGCGAGACTGCGAAGCTCGCTGATTTTGCTTATATCGCCCAGCGGCTCAGACTTTGTGTTCTCTTCAGCGAATCGCGTCGCCTCACTCGACACTTTAGCGATAGGCTTTACAAATCTCTTTCTTATAAACAGGGACGCGAAAACCATCGCGATAACAGCCAGACCGAAGGTGGAATAAACGATGTTGCGCAAATAGCGTTCACCGACCTCAGCCATTTCGCTCATCGGCCGCTGCACGCAGAGAACGGATACGACCTTTCCCTTTGAATTCATAACAGGTACTATAGTTGTAATGTGAGGATATTTTCCGTTAAAGTAATTGATTCGGTAAACAGTCTCGTACTTTGCCTTTTTCTCATAAATCGCCTTGTACTTTTCGCGGTACTCGTCATTGGTTGTATCGCGCTTATGACCGAGCTCCCAGGCGGTATAATTCTCGTTCCCGACTGAATTGTTAACAGAGTTGAATATCGAAACAAACCTGCCATAATCGCTTGTATCAACCTTAATAACATAGAGCAGGGTTACGCTCATTTTTTCACAGAATATATCGAATTTTTCTTGTGTCTTTTTATACTCAACCTTATTCTTGCCGTCAAGATAGCTGTCAACGTTATCTCCGTTGATCAAAGCCGTAGCCGTATCAGCCATATGATATGTGGATACGGAATACTCATTTTTGAACGAATCGGTAAAAACGAAATAACCCAAAGCACCCGAAACTATCCCAAAAACCACAAGCAAAGCCACTACGGCAAAGATAATATTAAACGCGATACCGTGGCGCCATTTTGATATTTTCTTAGTCATAAGCGATTATTGCTCCTTAATTATTCTTTGTTAATTATACTTTAAAAGCTGAACAATAGCAAGCTAAAAACAACATTTATGTTAAATAAACGGGGCTGACTTTTGAGCCAGCCCCATTCTTATAGATTATTATTAATCTCTGTTTCGTCCCGCGATTGTGATAATCAAATCGAGAACTTTTAAGTACAGCCACAAAACGGTGAAAGCGAGACCGAACGCCGCCTGCCACTCGTATTTTTCGGGGAGCTTGTCGTTGACAACGTGGTCAATCGTATCAAAATCACAGATAAGGAACAGCGCGGCTATTATGATGAATATAATGCTGACGCCGACCGAGAGACCAAAGTTGTTCTGAATCGTCATTACAATATTTCTTGTGAACGGAATAAAGTAACCGATAAACGTCAGAATCGAAGCCGCTATTACGGTGATAAAGAGCGTCATCATAACCATTCTGAATTTTTTGGTTACGCGGATAACACCCGTAGAATAAAGAATCGACATTATCAATACAATAAGCACCGTAATAAGCAGCGCCAGCGCTCCGAGGTATTCCATATGATACGCTCCGAGCACCTTGAACACCAAGAACGAAATGAAATAGCCCTGAGTTACGCAGTAGAGCGCGCCTGTAACAGGTGTAGTACCGCGCGCGAAAAACGCGAGAAGCTGAAAGATTATTGCCGCAATTACAACGCCAATAAGCACAAAAGTCTCATATTGGTACAGAGTTACCTTGAAACCCTCATAGTTTATCCTGAAAGTATCCCCTGTCGCGAAGTTCTTTCCGACAAGCAGCTGAACAAAAATTCCAACTACGCTGAACAGTAAAAAGTAAATTGTCTTGGCGGTTATACCCGCGTATGTGGCACAGTTGTCGGAATCTCTTTCGTCAACCTTGTTAAGCCTGCGCATAACAGGGTTCGAATTCATAAACGAGCTTCTTCTGGTTTTTGTGTTTTGTTGATTAAACGCACTCATATTATACCTCTTCCTATATATTAATAATTATAAACCACAATATCAATATCCCTGACTTACAATATCCCAGCCGCCTTCTTCGTTCTGAGCGAGCCACCACTGGTAATCCTTATATTCGTGGTCGGATTCAAGAGCGTCGTCCTTGGATTTTTCGGGAGTATGGAAGTCCATTAAGAATTCGCAAATCTTCTTATACTTGTTATTCTTGTCGAGTGAGTTAATCCACTTGAGGTTCTTTTCGGTGACGGCTTTGTCGCCAGCGTAGCGGATGTTCTCGAGCTTGCACTCATGCCAGAACGCGAACTTACACTTAATCTGGATAACGGCGGCTTCAAGCTGTTTCTTTGTATAGAGCTTGGATTTGCCGTAGTCTATTTTAACAGGGTCCTCGCTCGCTGTACCGAGATAGCTCTCAAACGTGATTCCCTTGTCGGTAATCTCTTTCGCGGCTTTAGCGTCGTCGATATAGCGAATATGCCAAGGCTCATAGCCATAGCCTGTTATATGCTCCTTGCCCTCGAGATAACGAAGAATGAAGCCGTATTTTGGCAGGAGCTTATGAATTTTCGCCCAGATTTCGGTGAACTTTATCATATCCTCGTTTTCGACAATGTCTTTGCCGTCAACAATCAGATACAAATCGAGCGCGAGTCCTGTGTGATGCTCGGAATAGCCGGGCTTCGCCACAGTTTTGGCGGCGTAATCAGCGCCGTATTGCTTGGTGAAATCATCCATAATCCTCTGCTGCTCTTTTACGCTTCTGCGAGCTGAATCGAGGTCAACATATATCTTCTCTTTTTTGAGAGCGGCTTTGAGCTTTTGATAAGCGTCGTACGCCTTTTTCTCTGTCTCAACCTCGTCGCCGACAGAGTTAGTCATCTTAACGGTTTTAAGCTGTTTTTCCCAGTTTTTGGGGAGCTTATGAGTTTTGTTGACAAGCGCCATATAGCTGAAATCATCGCTCTCGACATAAGTCGCGGTTGTGTTTTTGGATGACTTTGATTCTGTGTCGGCTTTTTCGCCGCACGATGTGAGAATCAATGTTGCCATAAGGCACATACAAATGATTATACTGATAAAACTTCTTTTTTTCATAATTATCTTCCTCACTTAGTTATTACGCGTCAAGGTCGCCGCCCATATTTTTAAGAGAATCTATGGTAATCTTGCAGCCTGGTTTAATATGCTGCATTATAAACTTCATAATATTCTCGGGAACACCTACGCAGCCGCCTGTGTAGGTGCGGTTCACTCTGTAACAATGGAAGAAAAACGCGAAGCCGTTTTCGACCTTACACTCGGAGTTATAACCCATATTGAGCACATACTGATACGCGAAATCGTAGTCTGAGATATGCTCGCTGTTTTCGGTGTCGAGCTCGGGAACATCCTTTATATTGACAAGCTGGTTGAAGTTATGTTTCGGGTCACCCGACCAATAATAGTTTTTGTCAACCTTGGTGTATTCCATCTGACAGCCTGGGTCATCGGCAAGTCCGAAAGCCTTGTCAATAGTGAAAGTTCCTACGGGAGTGTAGCAATCGTTGATATTCGCCTTGCCCAAGCCGTCGAGACCGATAAAGCCTGGGGTAGCGATGAGCTGCTGCCATTTTCCGTCAGAGTTCTTTTCGTGCATTGTGACGTACGCTGTGGTTTTATCAACGCCCGCGACAACAATAAGCTGCTCGGCGTCCTTGGTCGCTTTGAGCTTAGTCACCCATTCGGGCGAGTTTACGACCTTTTGATTCGTAAAATACAGGTCGCCACCGCTAACACTGGCGTTTGTATCTTTATTTGTTTCAGATGAACAGCCGGCGAATAGCGCCAGCGTCATAACCGCCGCTAAAGATATAGCGATAATTTTTCTGTAAAGTTTCATTTTTTCCTCCTCATTATTCTGTTGACCAGAGCTCTACCCTATCCTCGGGAGCTACATACATCGCGTCTGTATCTTTGACATCAAAAACTCTGTAATAGTCGTTCATCATTGAAGCGACATTGTTCGTTCTGAGCCTGTAGGCGGGATGCTCGTTGTTTACGCGAATATCTAGTATATTGCCCGAGATGCCGTCAACAGATGTATTCAGCCACATCTGAGCGGTATATTTATAGAACTGTTTAATCTTTTGGTCGTCTTCGGGATACGCTTTTTTCAAAACACGAAGCGCGATTTCGGTACCGCCCAGGTCAGCCATAGCCTCGCCCACAACGTTCATACCGTTCTGATAACGCGCGAGCTTTTTGTCCCAGTCAACATAAGCCAACGAATTCTCGTAGAAATCAGCCAGAGTTTTGACCTTTTTGTTATAAACAACTTTATCCTCATCAGTCCAGAGATTCTCGAGATTTCCGTCGCCGTTAAAGCAGCTGCCCAGATTATCGAAGGCGTGACCGATTTCGTGACCTATAGTGCAGGACATATACGCGATATTACGGACGGTTATATCATCGTTATTGTCGGGATTGTCAGTAAACAAAGTGCTGATACCGACGTGAGCGAAAAACGCCTGGTTGCGCAGCCAGTCGAAGCTGGCGTTGTTTGTCCACGAAGCGAAAGTCAGCGTATTTATATCCCTGCTGGGAGCCCACCAAGCGTACTCGCCCTGCTTTTTGCCTATTGTCATCCTCATAAGGTCAGCCTTATATTTCTGGAGATTAATAAGGTTTTCGGCGAAGCTGCCGCCCTCAGCGGCTGTTACCATATCGTCGCGAACCGTGAGCAGCTTGTACTCGTCCGCGCTGGGATACGCGTTGTTGAACTTGGTTTTGTTGAGCTTCGAGAGCATATTTGTCTTAGCTTTTTCGCTCATCCACGACTCTGAAATCGCCGTGCGGTATTCGTCAACAAATTTATCTACGAGGTTTTCAAATTCCTTTTTATAAGTCTTGCTATAGTAACGGCTTGTATAAATCTGGTCAACATCCCACGGAATATCATACTGAATATCATCGAGATAGTAATGCTGATATTGATCTATATAAGCGTTTATTTGTTCGTCTGTCAGCTTCTCGGGAGTATCCCCTTCTCTGTATCGGTATGTAAGCTCGAGACCTGTGCGGGTATATGAATTCAAGCTCTCGAGTATGCAGAGCGCCGCGTAGGTCTTGAGCGTTTTGAGATTGTCTTCTGACTGAAAATACTTGTTGATAATCTCAAAAACATTTTTTTCAGAGATATAGACAAGCGAATCATCCTTCAGATCATATCCGACCTTTGAGAAGTAATCCTTGAGCTTAAGGTTTGGATAAGTATTATTAAGCTCAGAGAATTTCACCTTTAAGCTCGGAGCGCCTGCCAGCTGATCGTCATCGTTCCAGTCAAGCTCGTCTTCTTCCGCGCTCGCGATTTCAACAGAAAGCTTTTTAACATTCGAAGAAAGCTCGCTGTCGTTTATACCGATGAGCGAAAGCAAGCTGTTGATATAGTCGGTCGCCTGCTGGTCATTATCCTGCGAATAATACAAACCCAACAAACTGTTGGTGTAAATAATGGGATAATAGTTGTATTCGACCACGGTCTCCTCGTCGGGAACTTGCGCGCGTCCGTTTTCAACGTCATCGGCGAGACTAATGTTTGTGCCCTTTCTGAAAAAGGTGGATGAATCGAAAATGTTTGTCAGTCCGCCGTAACCCATCTCGCCGCAAACAGCGAGGAGCTCATCGGTCGTGTTGGCGTTCATAATTTTATTGATGAGCTTAGTGTTGATTATCTCATAATACTTATCGTCGCCCCTGCCCTCTCTGGTTTCTTTAGCTGTTGAGAGTAATGAGGCGAGCACATCCTCTGAGGTGTTGTCAGGCTGCTTTTCGATATTTCTGAACTCATCAATCAACTTCGCTTTTTTATCCTTATACTCAATATCAGCCTGAGAGAACAAGCTCCACTTAACGTTGCCGTCCTTGTCTATATAGCGCGTTTTGGTTTCTTCGTTCCAGCCCGCCATAAGCTCTGGCAGAAACTGCCCTCTCTCGCTTTCGTAGAGGTCATCGTTCAGAGGCATATCCGCGCGGCTGTTATAGACTTTGACTTTCGCGGTAAGCTTGAGGTTTGTGCCGTCCGTGGAACTTACGGTCACGGTGGTCGTGCCCGCCTTTTTGCCTGTTAGCAGACCGTCCTTGCCGAGCTCGACAACCGAGCTGTCCCCCACGCTCACCTTGAGGCAGTCCCAAAGATAGAAATCGGACGAAAGCTTCGCCGTGGTGCGATAATACGGGCTGATACCCTCGGCGTTGCCCACGAAGGTCGCGAGAGTTTTTCGGAAAAGCTTTAGCTCCTTAAGGATGTTTTTATATACGTTTTTAACCTTGACCTTGCAGGTCAGCGACTTTGTATAGGTCTTTTTTGCGTAGGTGTATTTGACCGCTGCCGTAATCGTAGCGGCGCCCATTTTTTTGGACGTGATTTTACCTTTATCAGAAACCGCGGCAATCTTGCCCGCCGAGGATTTATAGGTTACTTTCTTAACCGTTACACCGCTTATTTTATTGACCTTAAGGCTATATGCGCCATAGGTAATCTTGCTGTCGTTCTGTGTAACATTGAGCGACACAGAGCTCTTGTTGAGCGATACGGGGTTTGTATAGCTCTTAACCTTTATAGCGCAGCTGAGCGTGCTTGTTTTGGTTTTTTTCTTGTAGATGTATTTTATGATTGCTTTTATTTTGGTGGAACCGCTTTTCTTCGCTTTTATCTTGCCGGACTTTGTAACAGATGCAACCTTCTTGTTGGCAGAAGTAAAATTTTTGCTTTTGAGCTTAACGCCCTTGAGCTTGTTCACCTTAAGCGCCGCTGTGCCGTAGGTATAGCTTTTACCGTTTTTTACAATGCTCAGCGTCAGCGATTTTTTGTTGAGCGAAACCGCGCTCTTTTGCTTAGCCGCCTGAGCGCTCAGAGTTAATACCGAGCCCGCGATAATAACGCAAAGCATTACGCTCAGAAACCGTTTAAAACTTTTCATATTTACCTCCTTTAATATAAAATATATTCATTCTAACTATACCATAATATTATAAGAACTACAATATTTTATAAAGAAAAAAACGGCTCCGCGAGCAATTTCTCACGAAGCCGTAAATCAATTATTTATTCTCTTTCTTTTTCCTGATGATTAATGTAACGAGTTCAACTATAAACCAAACTCCAATCGCGCTGCCGATACCTATGAAAGGGAACGAAAACGGAGTGTGCGTAATAAACGTACAGTACAAAAACTCAAACAGCGTAAAAAGAATAACTACAACGGGAATACCGATTAAAAATTCAATAATTGTCCTTTTCAATACAATCACCTCTTAATACGCGGGCTCGGCGGTACTTGCTTTTTGAGCTTCCATAGCCTTCGCCATTACAGTCGGCATAAGGTTAAGGAACGTCTGAACCTCATCTTCAGTATTATAGATACCGAAGCTTACGCGTACCATTCCCGCGGTGTTTACATCGGAGCAGTTTTCAAAGCTTCGTGCTTTTTCGTCCGAAATACCCATCAGTCTCCATACATACGGATGAGCGCAGAACGCGCCGCGTCGTGTTGCTACGCCGCCTATCTGAGATAATTGCTCTGAAATAAAGTAAGTATTGATGTCGCTGAAGTTAAATGTAACTACGCCGACTCTGTCGTCGATGTTCTCACTGTCACCGTAGAGAATAACGTTATTAAGCGGCTTGAGACCGTCGATAATCTTGCGGTTGAGGACTTTCTCGTGCGCCTGAATCTTGTCCATACCGATTGTGGTAAGAACGTCAATAGCCTTGCCGAGACCTACAACACCGGGATAGTTGGGCGAGCCCGCCTCATAAGCCGCGGGAGCGTCCTTGTAAACCTGCCAGTTGTCGCCTACAACCTTGATTGTACCGCCGCCGTAGAATGTGGGCATATGCTTGTTGAGCTCCTCGGTAACGCCTACAACAGCGCCGCCGCCGTAGGGCGAATACATCTTATGCGCTGAGAACGCGATAAAGTCGATGTCATCGGTTGAGTCGTTCAAATCGCCCATCATAGAGAACTTTCTGTGAGCGACAATCTGAGCGCCGTCAACAACAATCTTAGCGCCGTATTTGTGCGCCATTTTAGCTACTCTATGAACGTCGTTTACATAACCTGTGACGTTAGAAGCCGCGGATACCGAAACAATCTTAACCTTGTTCTTCTTAAGGAGCTTTTCGATATCGTCATAGATTACTCTGCCCTTTTCGTCAACCTCTGCGTAGATAACCTTACATCTTTCGCGCCAGCTGAGGTCGTTGGCGTGGTGCTCGATTCTTGTTGTGAGCACTATATCATTGGGGCTCTCAACAAGAGCGGAAGCGAGCTTGTTAAGACCGTCGGTTGTGGTATTCACATAGAAGCATGTGTAATACTCGGGATCAGCGCCGAGGAACTGGAGCACCTTGTCTCTTGTGCTGTTATAAACGTCGGTTGAGTGGTTAGATTTTTGTGAGAAGCCTCTGCCGATTGAGCCGTACATCTCTAGCTCCTGATTGACAGCGTCCTGAACCGCCTTGAACGCGGGAGTTGTAGCCGCGTTGTCAAAGTTTATCATCGGCTGCTTAGTGCCGTCAGCGAGCTCAACGGGAGTGTCTACGCCGACAATTTTATCTCTTACATTGTCGATTGTGTAGCCGTCAACCTTCTCAATCGCGTTGCCTGTTACCGTGATTATGGCGTATTCCTCATACTCGGAACTGTCGGTGAAAGTCATCTTGGTTTCAATCTGGACTTCGCCGTTTTTAACGCCTGTAACGATGCCGTTTTCGTCAACTGTGGCAACGTCCTCTTTATCTGAACTGAACGACATATTGTAGTCGTCATCCTTAAACATAGTGCCATAGGACTCATTGTTGAGAAGGTTTTTATAAACCGCGCCCAAATCAAACTTATCTTTTCCAAAGTCGAGCTTGAGCCATGTATCATTTAAGTTTGAGCCGTAGCTGAGTATAATATCCTCAGCCGTGCGCGCCATATCGACCTTTGTAACAGTGATATCTATGATACCGAGAAGTCTCTTTTTTCCGCTTATGTCCTCAAAAATATCCGCCTGAGTTGTTCCCTCGGCTACAGGGTAGATAATAGTGCCTTTTGATTTTGTCGCGGCAACGGTTGAATCAACAACCTGAGCATAATAAGCGCCGTTTGACTTGGGGGCGGAAATCATATTGTAGACATCCTCCGCGTAAACTTTGGTGTTGTCAACGTAATCGCTTAATTTAAGCTCGGTGTCATAACAATCCCCGTAAATTGTAGCGGGAATAACCTTCTTCGCCTTTTTGACTGTCAGGGTAAGAGTTTTGCTGAGCTTTTTGCTCTTGATGTTCTTAGCCTTTGTTGTAACCTTAATCTTAGCGGTACCCGCCTTTTTGGCGGTAATCTTAACCTTTGTGCCGCTGACTTTAACTGTAGCTACAGAGGTCTTGCTTGATTTTACGGTGAACTTCTTCGAAGCCTTGCCCTTAACCTTAACAGTTACCTTATAGGTCTTCGAGATTGTCTTTTTGTTATAAGGAATTGTCACAGTCGCTTTCTTAGCGATACTGATTGACTTTACGTATTTCTTAGGCGTTGTCTTTTTCTTCTTTGTCGCAGCGTTAGCGCCTAAACTAAAAGCCGAGCACGCGACCATAACGCAAAGAATCACGCTGATTATTTTTTGAAGCTTTTTCATTCGGATTTCTCCTGTCAGTTTAATATAAAGATTTATTTCTTGCTAACCTTATCGCCGTAGATAGTAGTCCAGTCGTTCTTCATCGAAACGGCGGTAAAACCGTATTGCTTGCAGGTGTCGCGCATTTTATCGGCCTTTTCGAGGTTGCCGTTCTCGCGCTTTGTGTCGTCGCAGCAAAGCATATACGCGCCTGTCTTATATTTATTATTGGTAATTGTGTAGTTAGCCATAGCCGTGTCGCCGCCGCTGTTGCCGAACGAGAGCACAGGCTGCTGACCGATTTCCTGAGCGATTACGCTGACCTTGTTCATCTTAAGGTTCTTAATAAGGAACTCGCCGCCTGTGACGAGCTTGTCGTTCTGCTCATAGGTATAGTCGAGTCCGTCCTCTTTGCCCTGATGGGTAGCGACGGTAGATTCGTCAGAGCCTATCATCTGGCTCAGCGGAATATCAACAACGCCCTGAGCGTAGCCTCTTGTGATAAGACGGTCGGTACCGCTGACGATGTATACCTTAAAGTCGTTAGCCTTAAGATAGTTGACAACCTGAATCATCGGCTGATAAAAAGCCTCGCCCATAGACATATTTTTATATCCCTCGGACGGCTTAGACTTATAGTCCTTTACATACTTATCGAACTGGCTGAGCGTCATACCCTTGAACGCTGAAGCGACCGCTTTTCCGTGCTTTACGTCAAGGCCTTCGGGATACTCGCCTGTTTCAAAATACTTCTTTATGATTTTGGCGGTAGCCTTTTCCTCGACGCTCGCCTTGTCCTTATACTTCGGATCTTCCATAACGCGGTAGTACAGGAGCTTGTGGTCAAAATAGCCGGGGTCTGTCTCACAACAGAGAGTACCGTCCATATCGAACACGGCGATTCTGTCTTCTACCGGAATAAAATTCTTGCCCGCCTTATCGGTGACGGTCTCGATATAGTTTTTGAGTTCTTTCTTAAGAGGCGCGTCCTTTGTCCAGAGCGAAAGCGCGTCAGTATCCTTGACCGTCTGTGTTGCTGAGCTGTCTGTCTGTGAGCTTTTTGTTGAGTTGTCAGCTCCACAGCCCGCGACAGAAACCATCATTACAACCGCCAGCAATAAAGCAGAGAACGATTTTAAAACATTGTTTTTCATAATTACACTCCTATTCTTATTTGTTGCCTATAGTTTATCAAATTATCGCGATTCAACGCGTTAATCACTGCCGTGATATTTGAGGCAAAGCATCGTAAAGTCATCGAACTGAACGGCGTCGCCTACAAATTCATCAACCTCTTTTTTGAGGGTTGTGAGGAGCTGTTCGGGTTCGGCGTCGGGCTGTGAATTAAGCGTGTCAACCATTCTTTCGGCTCCGAACAATTCCTCGTTTATGTTGTTTGCCTCGGGAATTCCGTCGGTATATACAAATAGAGTGTCGCCCGCCTTGAGCGTAAACTCATAATCCTTGTATCTGATACCGTCCATTCCGCCTACAACAAAGCTGTGGTCATCCTTGAGAATCTCAAATTCTCCGCCCTTGCGGCAGAGCGCGGGGTATTCGTGGCCCGCGTTGGCGGCTGTGACCTTGCCTGTTTTAATATCCATAATACCCAGCCATACAGTCACAAACATTCCAGCCTCATTACTCGCGCAAATCCGCTTATTTACAAAGCTGAGTATCTCGGCGGGAGTGCCGCCCATAAGCGTTCTGTCGCTTATAAGAATTTTAGTCGCCATCATAAACAGCGCCGCGGGAACACCCTTGCCCGATACGTCGGAGATTACGAGCGCCAGATGATTGTCGTCAACTAAAAAGAAATCATAGAAGTCTCCGCCGACTTCCTTAGCCGTATCCATTGACGCGTAGATGTCAAATTCTTTTCTACCTGGGAACGGCGGAAAAATTGTCGGAACCATACTCGCCTGAATCTGATTAGCGGTATTAAGCTCAGCCTTCACAACTGCGGTCTCACGCGAAATCTGCGCCTGCTCGAGCACCATTCTGTGACCGTGCTTAGCTATAAGAACCGAAACTAAGCTTATTATCATAAACACAAGAAGTCTCGGAAGAAATCCGTGAATCATTATTCTGCCCGCCGCGCCCCACGCGTCAAAGCCCAATGATATGAGAGTAGCGCGCAGAGTTTCTTTCAGAACAATCGTTGTGCCTTCAGCGGGGGACGGAAAGAAATTCAAATCTATAATTCCGTAGAACACGGTGGAAGCGCTCGCCGCTGCCAGAAACAACACCGACAGCACCGAAACCATAAGCGTGAATCCCTTTGAAAAATATCTGCTTGAGAGCAGCACGGGCAGTACCATAATCAATATTACGTTGTGGTTGAGTATGCTGAACAACCGCGTGCAAACCAACAAAAGCGATATAATCATCACATATTTAAGCCAGCGCTTTTTGCCTTTGAACACCAGATACAGAACTATGGGTATGGCAAATTCTACAATACCCTGAATAGCAAGCAAGTTCATCCTGTTACTCGCTACGGTGAAAACGCCCGCCAGATTGAGTATCCACGCGGCGACAAGTATTACTGCGCAAGCGACAATGACCATAAGAGACAGGCGGTTGGATTCGTACTCGTTCTGTTCAAAGACCTCCTTGGTCTCCTCGGACTCATATATTCTAAAGTACTCTTTAATTTTGCCCATACCTACCTCAGCTTCTTTTTAATCATCAGAATATTCTGACCGTCGATGTATTTGTAATCAATCATATCCATTGTCTTTTTGACGAGGAAAATCCCCAGACCGCCAATCTGCCGCTCCTCGGCGGACAAGGTGACATCGGGGTCGGCCTTTTTAAGAGGATTAAAAGGCTTGCCGTTATCTATGAATGTGATTATAACGCTGAGAGGTTCTTTCTCTATCTCGAATCGCACTGTAGCGCTGCCTGTTTCGGGATTGTAAGCGTATCGGGCTATATTGCCGAACAGCTCATCAATAGCGACATCAATCTGAATTTCAGCTTTCGGAGGGCAGTCAAGAGCCTGCAGCTCTGAGTTTATAAATTCAGTGACCTTATCAATATTTTCTATAGCGGCGTCAATTGTTAATTCTTTCATAAAACCACCTATTTTTTCAAAAGTTTTCTTATTCCCAGCGCAACCGCTGTTCCCACCGCGGCTATAGCGGCGATTTTTACGGCGGATTTGCGTACAAACGGAACATTGTAATCGAGCTTCGTGTATGACGCGTTTATCATATACTTCAGCAGCGGAGAAAGAAGTCTGCGCTGCGCTTTGAGTATATCATAACTGAGCTCGGGCTGTTTTTCGAGCACCATTGTCGCTCTCTTAAGCGAGTCAAACTCAGCCCACTCCAAGCCTTCGGTTGAGGGATTGCCTGTTTTGGCGAAGCTTGACCAGATATTCATCACCAATTCGGAGAGTTCCTTGTCGGCGGGAGTGCCCGTGTATATTGTTTCGTCAGTGTTGCCGAAAACATACGCCAGCTCAACCGCGTGGCACGCGCCTCTGAACATTATCGCCGACGGCTCGCGCCAGTAATACATATACACATTCCCTCCGTTTTGGGAGTGAAACTCTGCTTGTTTAATAGCGGGCAGGCGGAACATAACCTCGTTATAGAGCTCGGCTATCCGCCACATACTGTGACCGCTTTGGTTATCCATAAACTTTTTGACTCGGGCTTTGTCGGCTTTAGTCAGCCTTTTTAAGTCATTCTCCAGCTTAACGGGAAGCCCGAACCTGAAAGGAACAATCCCCCCGAGCTCGCCTATCCAGTAGTTGAGCTCGTTTGAGTTTGTGCCGATAATCATATCGACGTCGGCGGTCGCTCCGTTTTTGTAGGGCAGATACGGGTCCTCGGGAATCAGCCTGCCGTCGCGCTGAGGAAAGTTGTTGTCGAGGTCAAGACGCGTATTAAGGGCGATAATCTCATTTTCGCTGAGCTTCATCAAGTCGTTCATATTCTCAACGCCCGCGCCGTCAATCAGCTTCATAGTATAGTCACGGCACTCTTCCTTTGAAAAGGTGAGCGCCACAGAACCGCTCTGAGCGATTACGCGGTTAAAAAGCCCTTTAGCGTCCTTTATAATCGGCAGCAGCGACACACTGCCGCCGCCCGCGGATTCGCCGAAAATCGTGACGTTATTCGGGTCTCCGCCAAAAGATGAAATATTCTTTTTTATCCAGCGCAGAGCCTCAATCTGGTCAAGTATACCCAGATTCGGAGCGTCGGGGAAAGCCTCGCCGCCCTCAATATATCTGAAATCGACAAAGCCCAGAAGCCCAACTCTGTAGCCCACCGTAACCATAACAACGTCGGGATGCGCCTTCACAAAATTGTGACCGTTATAAAGCGGGTCGGCTGTACCTCCCCAACCATAAGAGCCGCCGTGAAAGAACACCATAACCGCCTTGTTCTCAAAATCGGTCGAAGACCAGATATTGAGGTAAAGACAATCCTCGCCCTGAGGATAGTACGAAGCGCGCTCGCTGTCTATCTGAGTCTGGACAGGCGTCTTTCCGTTGTAATACGCCTCAAAAACCTTGTCGCTGTCAGGGGCAGGCTCGGGGCGCTTCCACCTGCGAAAATCCACAGGCTGCCTGGCGTAAGGAATACCGCGAAAAACTCTTACTTCGTCGTTAACCTGTCCGACAAATGTGCCGTTCAGGCATTTAACGGCGAGGGTTTTGTCGTACTCCCCCACAAGCTCGTGGTTAATGCCGAAGCCGGCTCTTATTTCATCTTTGGATGTGCTCATCGTTTTCTCCTGAACATACTCTTAACCATGTCAAAGAAGTTCTTTTTATCGGACAATTCTATTCTCAGGTCTTCAATCAGAACGTCCTCCTGAGAGTTGTGAGAAACGAGCGCCTGAGCGGTCGCCACAAATATATTCTTGAATCTTTCTATGCTCGAATCCTCATAACGGCTCGCCGCGTAGTCTATCATAAGCACAAGTCCCTCGGCGCCGTCGAGGATTTCCATATCGAGGATGGTCTGTGAAGCCGCCTGATTCTGTCTGATGTCGATGGTCTCAACGTCCATATCCTCAAAACCGCCCAAATCGCGAATATCCTGCTGATAGAGCAGATACGCGGTATCGCCGCTGACTACCTCTCTGTCCTTTTCAACATACGGGTAACAGCTGTGCTCGATGCCCTTCTGAACCTGCTCGTGAACGCTCTGGAACGCGTCGCGCAAGGTCATATCTTTAGTCAGGCACAAGCCTACGGGCAAGTCGCGGAACAGAAGTCCGACGGACGACATACTGTGCATATCCTCACGTCCGTTATATATCCACGACAGCTTGATGTTGTCCTTGTTGTTATAAACAGCGATAGCAAGCGCCGCCGCGGTAATAAAGAACTCGTTGCGGCTGATTCTGTACTGCTTTTCCATAGCCTTCATCTGGGGCTGCTCGATGCCGAGGGGAGCGAAAATCTCGCCCATTTCGTTCTCGCGCGACTCATGGTCGGTGTCAGGATAGCAGGACCACTCTATGCCGTCATAGGTGTTTTCAAAGTAGCGCTTGCTCTCCTCGTAGTAATCAGTTTTTTCTTCGTCCTCGCGCTTCTGGAGCATAAGGTAATAATAGTCGGGGTCGGGAAGCATACCCATATAAATCTTGCCGACGTTATTCATAAACAGCTTGAGCGAGGTTCCGTCGAACAGAGTGTGATGAACGTCAAAGAAGATATATCCGTTCTTCTCTGTTTCGAACACGCGGCAGCGATAGAGGCTTCCGCCGATAATCTTAAACGGCTGTACAAGCGTATCCTTAAGACAGTCGAACTCAAATTCGGTCATTTCCTCCACGACAATATCCTTTAGGATTTCGGGAGTATATTTCTGAACAATATCGCCGTCCTCGTTAAAGCGGAAGGTGGTGAGAATCGCGGGGTGATTCTTGATAGCCGTCTGCATCGCGTCGGCGAGCTTCTGCATCTCGAACAAATCCTTGTCGACCTTGAGCATCGAAAAAAGGTTATACATGGTTGACCTCGGCGTATAGAGCTGATAGTCGACCATATAAAGCTGCTCGGTTGTCAGCGGATGTTCGCTCTTCATCGCTCTGGCGTTCTTTATATCCGCGGATTCGCCGTCATCATTGGCGTGTTTTTCCTCATAGAGCGCGGCAATCTTCTCGGGAGTACGTCCGCGGAAGATTTCGCCCGCGTTAAGCCCTGGGAGAGCGCTCTCAACAATCAGCTTAATCGAGGTGAGCGAATCGCCGCCGAGCTCATAAAAGTCGTCGCGGATACCCACCTGCTCGAGCTTAAGTACCTTAGCCATAGCGTCACAGAGCTTTTGTTGAGTTTCATTCTCAGGAGGAGCGTACTCGCTCTTAAAGCTCTTGGTATCGGGCTCGGGGAGAGCCTTTCTGTCCATCTTGCCGTTTGATTTGAGCGGTACCTTGTCTATCTTTATGTAGTAGGAGGGTATCATATAATACGGCAGACGCTTTGAGAGCTCCTCGCGCATCTTGTCGCTGTCAACCTCAACATCCTCGGTGTAATAGGCGCAAAGATAGCTCTTGCCGTTATTGTCAAAGCCCTTAGCCGCCGCCCATTTTATGCCGAGCACCTGCTTGACAGAGGCTTCAATCTCGGCGGGCTCGATGCGGTTGCCGTTAATTTTAATCATATCGTTGGAGCGTCCGAGCAGGACATAATCTCCGTTTTCGTCCTTACGGGCGAGGTCGCCTGTGTGATAAACACCGTTCACGAAGGCTTTTTCGGTCTCCTCGGGCAGGTTTATATAACCGCGCGCGTAGGGGTTATCAAAGCAGAGCTCGCCTGTTTCGCCGTGCTCTACCTCGTTGCCGTCTTCGTCAAGAAGATAAATCTTTGTGTCAATCTCGGGTTTACCTATGGGGCAGGTATCATAAGCCTTGTCAATCTTAAACACGCCTACAGCGAAACCGCTTTCGGAAGCCGCGTATATATTGATTAAATCAAGATTCTTATTATATATATTGTTAGCGGGCTCGCTGCCCACAAAAAGCATCCTTAAGAACGGTCCTGTCTGGTTGCCGAGCATACGCACGTATGAGGGCGTAAGGAAAGTAACCGATATTCTTTTCTCAATAAAGAACTTTTTGAGCAACATCGGGTTTTTAATGGTGGCGTAGCTGACGACAAAGGTCTTACCGCCCATGATACTGAGCGCTTTGAGAATAACGATTACCGACGCAACAAAGTTCAAAGGAGCGAGCAAAGCGAGCCTGTCCTTGCCTGTAAAGGGATTTTGTCCGTCGATTTTTACAGATTCGATACTCTGGTTAAGGTTGCCGTATTCGTGCAGAACGCCCTTGGGGTTGCCCGTCGTACCCGAGGTATAAATCGCGTACGCGGCGTCATGCTCACCCACAGTTTCGTGTCCGCCGCGAGGCTCAACAGACATAATCTCCTCCCAGTTCTCTGAGGAAATCTCAATACTGCAGCCACAGTCCTCGCGGATATAGGCGATTCTCTCGGGAGCGTAGGTATCCTCAACAAGCGCCCACGCGGCGCCCGCCTTCCACACGCCTATCATAGTGATTATGGGCAGAACGCCTCGGGGAAGATTAATGAGCACAAAATCCTCCCTGCCCACTCCCTTATCTTTCAGATACGCGTAAACACGTCCGCTCATATCGTCAAGATTAGAGTAGGTTATGCCCTTTGTGTGGGATTCATCATAGAGTATCGGCGAGTTAGGTTTTTCGCTTGTATATTTTTCAAGCAACTCAATTATAGTCATTTTCTTCTCCTTTATTCTATTGTAAGAATCTCAGAAAAGCCCGTAACTTCAAAAATATCGCTGACAATCTCATTGACGCCAGTAATCTTCATCGATCCCTTAGCCGCCATAGTCTTGTGCAGGGTGAGAAGAACACGCAAGCCCGCTGAAGAAATGTAGTTCAGCTGTGAAAAATCGAGAGTGAGCTCTGTCACGCCATCAAGATCAGCCTTAACCTCTTTTTCAAACTGCTCGGCTGTAGCTGTATCAACTCTGCCCTCTACGCTTGCAATTAAAGCGCTTCCGTTCTTTTTCTTGTTAACTGTCATAATTTGTATCTCCTTTTAAAAAATTTACAATTTTATAATAAGGTTGTTTAGCTCCATTGTGTTGAGATAATCAACCTTCTCAGCCATTTTACATACCATACGAATTCCGATGTTGGCGGTCGGGTCGTCGGTTTCGTGGAGTTTAATCCACTCTGTCGGGTCAAAAAGCCTGCAGTTGTCTCTGAAGCGCAGCGTCCAGCCGTCAGAAAGCTTTATAACCCTTATATCTATGCTGTGATTCTTGCCGTCAGAAAAGCCGAACTTAACGATGTTGTTGCTCAGCTCTTCGACAAACAGCGGCACAAGCGTCGCGATTTTAGCCGAGGCATTTTTCTTCTCACAAAAGCTTTGCACAGCCTCGCTCGCGGGGATAATCTCGCTCTGCTCAGTGATAGAAACCTCAAACAAATCTTCTTCACCAACTCCGAAATCGTCCTTGAGGAACACGAAGTCGCCGAATCCGCGCGGGAATCCTTTTTTGCGTACAGCGGCGAGAACAAAAATTGTTATCAGCGAAACACTCTCGCCGATTATGAAGCAGAGCCACACAGCGTCCGCCTGAAGAATTCCGAACAGCGCCAGCGCGGGCAGAACCATAAACACAAAGCCCTGCAAAAAGCAGAATATATTGGACAGCGCCATACGCCTCATACCCTGAGTGTAATAGACGAAGCCCGTGTTAATCCCGTAGAAAATTATGCTTAGCGCGTAAAAGCGCAATCCGCGCGCCGCGAGCTCCGTCATCTTCGCTCCCTCTGAGGAGCCGAACACGCCCGCAATCACATCCGCGAACACTAAAAGCATCACCGTCAGCGCGGCTCCCGTCACTATGGCGGTCTTGACCGAAATACTCACAAGGTGCTTTGCGGCTGTTCTGTCCTGCTCTCCGAGCACCATACCAGCTATCATCGCGGTAGTCAGCCCCACGCCAATCATCACTGAGGATGTAAAGTTGAACACGGTATTCAAGATTCCGAAAGCCGCCACAGCCGTACTCGAAAGCGCGGTGGCTACGAGCACGCTGTTGAGCACCGCGTTTCTCAGCATTGACGAAACCGAGCCCATAGCGGACGGTGTTCCCGTGGAGAGAATATCAACCATATCCTTACGCTTAAGCCCTTTGAGCGAGAACCTGAATATGATGTCTTTTTTGGTGAAATGCAGCAGCATTATAATCAACGCCGCCAGATAACTAACCGAGGTCGCCAAGCCCATTCCGAGCATACCCCAGTGGAGCACCAGAGCGTTTAAGAAGTCGCCCGCAATATCGAGCGCGGTCATAACGACAACCGCGACAATTACACGGTTGGGGTCGCCGTCGAGCCTCATAAGCGAATTGAACTCAAATAACAAAAGCAGCGACGGAAACGCGAAAATCAGCCCGAGCAGATAGTCCGAAGCCAGCGGCAGAAGATGAGCCGACTTGCCCCTCGCTCCGAGCAGCACACAGATGTTGCTCCTGAAAACGCCGAAGACTATCATCATCAGCGCCGAAACCACTATAGTGATAACTATGCACATCGAGAAAACCCTGCGCGCCTTGTCAGCCCTGCCCGCTCCCAGATGCTGGGCGCAGACAACCTGAGCTCCTGTGGCGAGAATACCGCTGAACGCCGTAGCGAGGTTAATAACGGGAGCTATAAGCCCATATGACGCCATACAGTCCTCACCGAGAAAGCGACCGATTATGATACCGTCGACCACTACACCGACCATTGTGGCTACAACCGCCGCTATTATACTGATGACAGAATAGCTGAAAAGCCTGCTTATAATTTTGCCGTTACTTTTCATTAATTCACATCCTATTATGCATTATTAATATAATTTTATCATAGTGCAAAAGATTATTCTATCTATTAAAGAATTATAATAATTACAATTATGTTTTTTTAGTTTTATACAGACATTTTGACAAGCCAAAAGGGCGACCTCACGGTCGCCCCTGTACAGCCTCCCTTTGCGAAAGGGAGGTGGCAATTCGCTTGCGAATTGACGGTGGGATTGAAACTTCCATTTGTGTCATTCTGAGGAGCATAGCGACGAAGAATCTTTAAAGATCCTTCGCTTACGCTCAGGATGACAGATGGAAACGCCAAGTTGATTTCCTCCCCCCTTAGTTTAAGGGGGGCTTCGGAGCAACTTTTTTATAATTTACATTATACCACAAGCCTCTCAGAAAATGTGCACAAAATTCCACATCATCATTTGTGTAAACCATACAACAGCAAACCGTCACTCAAACAGTCCGATGTTTAAAAAGTGAATAAAAAGTACTGATATTTGGTGAGATATATTAGTACTTTTAATATTGCAAAATGCGCTTCATTGTGATAAAATTTACTGATATAGATACTTATCATAAGTAAGAAAGACAAGAGGTGAGGATTTTGCAGGATATGATACGACGAATTGTCGAGGCTGACTCTAAGGCTAAGGAGCTCGAGGAAGCCAACCGCAAGGCCGCCGAAAAAGAAAGAGAAAAAATCGACGAGGAAGTCAAGGCGATTCATCAGAAATATATGGATGACGCTCAGAACGAAATCGAAAAAACCGCCACATACCTTGAAAAACGCACGGCAAAGAAGCTCGCGGACGCTAAGGCTAAACAGGAATCAACCCTGATTAAGCTCAAATCCGACTACGAGCAGAACCGCGACAGATGGGTTGACGAGATTTTTGAGCGTGTAACCAACTGAAGGAAGGTGTTTTATTATGCCAACCACATCCTACGCCGTACTCGCTAAGGCGAGGTCAAAGTACGGGCGGTTTCTGACTGAGCGCGACTACTCAAATATTCTGGCGTGTCAGAGCGTCGCCGAGGTTTTGGTGTATCTCAAATCCCACACTCACTTCGCCTCTGTACTCTCTGAGGTCAACGAGCGCGACGTTCACCGAGGTCATCTGGAGCAGCTTTTGCGTCAATATCTTTTCAACGAGTTTGACACGCTGTGCCGCTATGACTCGAGTATGAGCGCGGGCTTTTCGAGTTATATAATCGAAAAAACCGAGATTGAGCAGATTATACGCTTTTTAGTGCTTCTGAACTCCAACTCGACCGAAAAGTTTATTTTTCAGTTCCCCGCGTTTTTAGCGAAACACACTCAGCTCGACATCAACAAGCTCGCTAACGCCGACAACTACGACGAGTTTCTGACAGCGCTTAAGAACACCGACTATTACGATATACTCGTAATCTACAGACCCGACAAAAAGGGCAGGCTGCCTGTGTCGGATATTGAGAACAAGCTCTACGCCCGTCTCTACAAAAACATCACAAATCTAATCGACAAAAAGACAAAGGGCAGCGAGCGCCGAGAGCTGATAGCTCTGTTCCAGACGATTAACGACTACACCATTTTTTCGAGAATCCTAAGGCTTAAAAAATACTATCATACGTCGCCCGAGGCTATTAGGAGCGACATTATGCCCGAGTATTGCAGCTTAAATTCCAGGGTTATCGACAAGATGTGCCGCGCTGAAACTCCCGAAGAGGTCTTTAAGATTATGCAAAGCACAAGCCGCGGGCGAACGATGGGCAAGCTCGGCTATACAAACGCCGACGATATAATCCCCCGCGTTCAGTACCGTATGGCTAAGAAGAATATTCATTTATCAAACAATCCTTCGGTCGTAATGATTTCGTTTATGTTTCTGTCCGAAATTGAGCGTATGAACGTCATAAGTCTCATTGAGGGCATTCGTTATCAACTCGACCCCAATATTATCAAGTCAATGATTATACACTGACAAAAGAGGTGAATTAGATTTGGCAGTATCATCAATGCAAGCCGTGAGCATAATCGGTCTGATGGAGCACATCGACGAGGTTATCACGGTACTTGGTGAATCAGGTGTGTTCCATCCCGATGAGGTCAGCAACTTTTACAACAACATCCAGGAATTCACTCACCTTCAAAAGAAGAACATCTACGCCGAGCCTCTGACCAATCTCAAAGCAGCGCTGAATCTCACAAAGCGAAAATTTCCGCTGACGGACGTGAGCGACTTCAGCCCGACGATTGAGGAGCTCGAAAGCTTCTCGGCTTCGACAACGGCTGACATCGACGCGCTGATTGAAAAGCGTGATTCGTCAGTCTCAGAGCTCGAGACCGCCAAGCACGACCTCAGCGTCACCGAGCACTTCGCGGGACTTGACGTCGAGATTTCAAAGGTGCTTCAGACAGAGTTCGTTGTAGCGAGATTCGGCAGGCTTCCCAAGGACAGTGTCCAGAAGCTCGAGGCGTATAAGGACGATGATTTCGTAGATTTCGCCGTGTGCACCGAGGACAAAACCCACAGCTGGGGCGTGTACTTCGCGCCTAAGGATAAGGTAGCCGAGATTGACAAAATCTTTGAGGGGCTGTTCTTTGAGCAGACCGACCTTATCAGCGCCGACGAATCCCCGAACGAAAAGATAGAGCACTACAAAAACCAGATTCCCTATCTTGAAAATCAGGTCAAAGAAGCCCAGAGAGCGCTCGACAATTATCTTGACGAGAACTTTGACCAGATAGTCAAGTATCTCTCGAAGCTCGAGGAAATGTATCTGTACTCGGGAATTCTGAGCAAGGCGCTTCAGCACAACAACAGTTTTATTATAGTCGGCTGGGTTCCTACCGCTAATAAAAACTCGCTCAAAAAGCGGCTCAAGAAAATCAAGAGCGTTGAGCTCGATTTTTCGGACGCTAAGGACGAGCTCGATAAGCATCCGCCCGTCAAGCTTAAAAACTGCTTTATCGCGAGACCGTTTGAGTTCTACACCAAGATGTACGGCGTTCCGAAATATAACGAGATTGACCCGACGTTCTTTGTGGCAATTACATATGTCATAATCTTCGGCATAATGTTCGCTGATTTGGGACAAGGCTTAATATTATCAATCGCGGGACTTCTGATGTGGAAGCTCAGAAAGATGGAGATAGGCAAAATCCTCTTCCCCTGCGGACTTTCGGCGGCGTTTTTCGGAACGGTTTTCGGAAGCCTGTTCGGCTTTGAGCACACGCTCGACCCGCTGTTCAGAATGGTCGGCTTCAAGGAAAAACCCATTGAGGTTATGGCTTCGCAGAACACAAACTTTATTATTCTGGGAGCTATTGGCATAGGCGTGTTCCTGCTGATTGCCGCTATGTTCCTGAACGTTTACACTTCAATCCGTCAGAAGGACTACGGCAAGGCGCTGTTCGGCACAAGCGGCGTGGCTGGAATAATCTTCTACAGCGCCGTGATATTCGGCTTGGTCGCCGAGATATTCCTCGGTATGCACGTTATGACGCTGATGTACATTCTGTTCCTTATAGTGCTTCCGTTCATATTGATATTCTTCGCCGAGCCGCTCGGAAACCTTGTCAACGGCAAGCCCGACTGGCAGCCCGAAAGCTGGAGCGGATATATAGTTGAGAATATTTTTGAATCGCTTGAGGTACTCTTAAGCTACGTCACCAACACAATGAGCTTTTTGCGTGTAGGCGCGTTCGTACTTGTACACGCGGGTATGATGCTGGTTGTATTCGTACTTGCCGACACCGTTAACGCCTCTATCGGCGCTATAGGATATTGGCTCATTATTATTATCGGCAACGCAATTGTTATGGTACTCGAGGCGTTGCTCGTGGCTATTCAGGTATTGAGGCTTGAATACTACGAAATGTTCAGTCGTTTTTATTCGGGCGAGGGCAGACAGTTCGAGCCTGTTAAACTCAGTATAAATTAAAATAATCTTTGGAGGTTTTTATTATGTCAGTTTTTGATTTTTTTATTATGGCTTTACCCGTTACTTTTTTAATTCTTTCAGTATTAATCGCTGTTAAGGCTGTTTCTCACGGCAAAAGCAGAAAGAGAACAGTTCTCGTTCAGCTCGCTTCATTCGCGTTTGTATTCGCGGTTTGTATGGTATGTCCGTTCGCGGTAAGCGCGGCTACGGGCGAGCCTATGCCCCAGGCTAGCGGCGCTGACGGTATGGCGTTTATTGGCGCGGCGGCGTCTACAGGTCTTTCCTGTATCGGCGGCGGTATCGCTGTTGGCGGCGCGGCTCCCGCTGCTATCGGAGCCACAAGCGAGGACCCCAAGGCGTTTGGTAAGTCTATTATTTTCGTAGCGCTCGGCGAAGGTATCGCCCTCTACGGAATGCTTATCTCTATTATGATTCTTTCAAAGATCGGCTAAGTGATAAAAGATGAAATTCTACTTGATTAGTGATAACGTCGACACCAAGATGGGTATGCGCTTCGCGGGTATTGAGGGTGTTGTTGTTCACGAAAAAGAGGAGGTCAGGCAGGAGCTGACAAAGGCTATGGAGCGCGAGGATATTGCCGTTATTCTTATGACGGAAAAGCTCGTCTCCCTCTGCCCCGACATTGTCTACGACCTCAAGCTCAACCGCAAAAAGCCGCTGATTGTCGAGATTCCCGACCGTCACGGCAACGGCAGAACCAAGGACAGCATCACCAAGTATGTGCAGGACGCTATAGGCGTCAAGCTATAAGCTGTTATCACAGAAGACAGAAAGAAGGTAACTTATGCCAAAGAATAAAACCGACAACTTTCTGAAGGCAATACAAAAGTACGCCAACGCTCAGAAAAAGGCTATGAAGGGCGAGATTGCCCAGCTCAAATCCGAGCGTATCAAAGAAGCGGAACAAAAGGCTAAGCAGGAAAGCAAGCAGATTATCAAGGCGAAGCTCGGCGAAAAGCAGAACGAGCAGACAGCCCACCTCGCCTCGAATATTCAGGAAGGTCAGCGAAAGCTTTTTATCGAGCGAGTCAAGATGACCGACGAGGTTTTCGCTATGGTCACAGACAAGCTCAATGCCTATACCGAAACCGACGCTTATCGCTTAAAGCTCAACGAGAGCGCAAAGGCTATCGCCGAGCTTTTTGACGGAAAAGACTGCGTGGTTTATCTCAGCCAGAGCGACCTCGATAAAGCCGAGGATATTAAAAAGCTCTTTGGCGGCAGCGCCGAAGTTGAGGCTGATGTAACTATCAGAATCGGCGGAGTTAAGGGCTACTGCAAGGAGCTGGGCATCATCGCCGACGAAACGCTCGACAGCAAGCTCGAGGCTCAGCGCGAGTGGTTCTGCGAAAACGCGACTCTAAATGTAGGTTAACAGAAAGAGTGAATAATATGAACAACAATGTAATTTACGGAATTAACGGTCCTGTTGTTACCGTAAAAAAAGCCGACTGCTTTGAGATGATGGAGATGGTCCATGTCGGAGAGCAGCAGCTTGTCGGCGAGGTCATCGGTATTTCGGATGAGCTGACAACCATACAGGTCTACGAGGAAACCACAGGTCTTAAGCCCGGCGACCCCGTAACAGGTACTGGCGCGCCGATGAACGTAACCTTAGGACCTGGAATTCTTGACAATATATTTGACGGCATCGAGCGTCCCCTCAAGGCTATAGAGGAGCAGGCGGGCGCGTTTATCAGCAGAGGCGCGGCTGTGTCATCGCTCGACACCGACAGACTTTGGAACGTAACTATGAAAGTCAAGGTCGGCGACAAGCTTGAGGGCGGTCAGATTTACGCCACAACGCCCGAGACGCCGATTATTGAGCACCGTGTAATGCTGCACCCTGACCTTTCGGGTGTGGTAAAAGAAGTCAAGCCAAACGGCGAATACAAGCTCAACGACACCATAGCCGTTATCGAGGACGAGCTCGGTATACGCCACGAGCTGACGCTGTGTCAGCAGTGGCCTATCAGAACCGCGAGACCTGTTAAGGAAAGACTGACGCCGACTATTCCGCTGATTACGGGACAGAGAATAATGGACACCCTCTTCCCCATCGCCAAGGGCGGCACGGCGGCTATCCCCGGAGGCTTCGGCACGGGCAAGACTATGAACCAGCATCAGCTCGCCAAATGGTGCGACGCGGATATTATCATATACGTTGGCTGCGGCGAGCGCGGCAACGAGATGAGCCAGGTTCTCGAGGAGTTCTCGGAGCTGATTGACCCTAAGTCTAACCGCCCGATGACCGACAGAACAGTGCTTATCGCCAACACCTCAAATATGCCTGTCGCGGCGCGTGAGGCGTCTATCTACACTGGTATCACACTCGCTGAGTATTACCGCGATATGGGCTATCACGTAGCGATGATGGCTGACTCAACCTCGCGCTGGGCTGAGGCTCTGCGTGAGATTTCGGGACGTCTCGAGGAGATGCCCGCCGAGGAAGGCTTCCCCGCTTATCTGCCCTCGAGACTGGCTGAGTTCTATGAGCGCGGAGGACGCGCGGACGTGCTCAGCGGCGGCGAAGGCTCGGTAACTCTTATCGGCGCGGTATCGCCGCAGGGCTCGGACTTTTCGGAGCCTGTTACTCAGAACACTAAGCGTTTTACCCGCGTATTCTGGGCGCTCGACAAGGCGCTGGCTTACGCGAGACATTATCCCGCTATCAACTGGATTGACAGCTACAGCGAGTATTTTAACGACCTTGACCCGTGGTTTAAGGAAAACCTCGGCGAGGACTTTATCGAATACAGAAAAGCAATCAGCGCGCTGCTCCAGGAGGAAAACTCTCTGATGGAAATTGTCAAGCTCATCGGCTCGGACGTACTGCCCGACGACCAGAAGCTTGTCATAGAAACCGCGAGAGTTATACGCGTAGGCTTTTTGCAGCAAAACGCGTTCCACCCCGAGGACACCTATGTGCCCCTCGAAAAGCAGAAGCTGATGATGAAGGTCATCTTGCACCTGCACTCAAAGTCCAAGGAGATTGTCGCCCGCGAAATACCGATTTCAAAGATTTCGGCTACGGGACTTTTCGACAAGCTCAGCAAGATGAAATACGATATTCCGAACGACAAGCTCGATATGTTTGACGAGTACATCAAAGAAATCGACCAAAAGCTCGGCGAAATTCTTAAGTAAGGAGGAAACGCACTTGATTATAGATTATGTAGGCGTAAAGGAAATCAACGGCTCGCTTATCGTTCTCGACGGCGTTAAGGGCGTTTCCAACGAAGAAATTGTAGATATAAAGCTCGAAAACGGCACTGTCCGTCAGGGACGTGTGGTACAGATTGACGGCGAGAGAATCGTCGTTCAGGTGTTTGAGGGCACAAGAAGAATCAGCCTCAAAAACACCCGCACCCGCCTCACAGGTCACCCGATGGAAATCCCTCTCGCGCCTGAGATTATCGGCAGAGTGCTCGACGGCGCGGGCAGACCGATTGACGGTCTGGGCGACATCTTCCCCGTCAAAAAGGCTAACATCAACGGCACGCCGATTAATCCCGTGTCGCGCGTATATCCCAAGAACTATATCAACACGGGTATCTCGACAATCGACACGCTGATGACGCTTATCCGCGGTCAGAAGCTGCCCATCTTCTCGGGCTCGGGTATGACTCACAACGACCTCGCGGTTCAGCTTGTGCGCCAGTCTAAAATCAGCGGCGCCGACAGCACCAACTTCGGCGTTGTGTTCGCGGCTATGGGCGTTCAGAAGGACGTCGCCGAATACTTCAGAAAGAGCTTTGAGGAGAGCGGCGTACTGTCGAGAGTTGTTATGTTGCTTAATCTCAGCAACGACCCGATTATCGAGCGTACACTCACGCCCCGCTGCGCTCTGACTATAGCGGAGTATCTGGCGTTTGAGCTCGATATGCACATACTCGTAATTATGACCGATATGACCTCGTACGCCGAGGCGCTCAGAGAGTTCTCGTCCTCAAAGGGCGAAATCCCCGGCAGAAAGGGCTACCCCGGTTATCTCTACTCCGACCTCGCGTCCTTGTACGAGAGAGCGGGTATGATTAGGGGCAGCTCGGGCTCGGTAACACAGATTCCGATTCTGACTATGCCCAACGACGACATCACCCATCCTATCCCCGACCTTACGGGCTATATCACCGAGGGACAGATTGTACTCGACCGCGCGCTTCAGGGACAGGGACTGTACCCGCCCGTCAGCGTGCTTCCGTCGCTGTCGCGACTTATGAAGGACGGCATCGGCGAAGGCTTCACCCGCGCCGACCATCAGGCGCTCGCCAACCAGCTTTTCGCGTCTTACGCCAAGGTTATCGACGCCAGAGCGCTCGCGTCCGTTATCGGCGAGGAGGAACTCTCGCCCATAGACAAGAAGTACATTGAGTTCGGCAAGCTGTTTGAGGCGAAGTTCGTCAACCAAGGCTTTACCGAGAACCGCAGCATTGAGCAGAGCCTCGACTTAGGCTGGGAGCTGCTTTCGACGCTGCCCAGAGCCGAGCTTGACCGCGTAGACGAAGCCCTGCTCGAAGTTTATTATAGAGGATAAACAGTTAACAGGTAACAAGTAACAGGTAACAGTTAAGGGTCGCTTCGCTCCGATTTATAAATCGGGTGCGGGCAGAGCCCGCCCACAACTGTTCACTGTTCACTGTTAAATGTTCACTGAACCACTTACCACTTACCACTTGAATTCCCGGAGGTAATTCTTAATGGCTGTACAGGCAGTACCCACCAAGGGTAATCTTATGAATTCAAAACGGTCGCTGGCTCTCGCCCGCAACGGCTATGAGCTTTTAGACCGCAAGCGAAACATACTCATACGCGAGATGATGACGTTGATTGAACACGCCAACGCCATTCAGGAAAAAATCGACAGCGCGTACGAGAAGGCTTATATTGCCCTGCAGACCGCGAATATCACCAACGGCTTCTGCGAGGATATATCGAACGCCGTCCCGATTGAGGACGGGCTCAACCTTGACTTTCGCAGCGTAATGGGCGTTGAGATTCCGATTCTCACAATCGACGAGAACGACGACATCAATCATCTGCACTACGGCGCTAGGACGACCAACTCTGCTGTCGACAAGGCATTTATTCTCTTTAACGAGGTAAAGATGCTGACGGTAGAGCTCGCCGAGATTGAGAACAGCGTTTACAGACTGGCTGACTCAATCAAGAAAACCCAGAAGCGCGCCAACGCTCTTAAGAACATTATGATTCCGCGCTTTGACGAGACGGTCAAGTTCATCACGGACGCCCTCGACGAAAAGGACAGAGAGGAATTCAGCCGACTGAAAGTCATTAAGAGGAAGAAGATGAAGGACAGTTAACAGTTAACAGTTAACAGGTAACAAGTAACAGGTAATAGGTAACAGTTAGAAATATATAAAGCCTTAGGTTTATCGCTAACCTAAGGCTTTAATTAGTTTATATCATTATTTATACATTCGGGCACCGATGTATGGATTAATCCGACTTATGGACCCGACCACAACTGTTCACTGTTATCTGTTAACTATTAACTGCCACTGCCTCACTGCGCTTCGTGGGCGCTGAAGTACTCAACTCCGCCCTTGGGCGCTTCGCCTGTCTTGTACTCTATGAGCTCCTGACAGGACACAATCTGATAGCCCTTCTTGATGAGCCTCGGGATGATTGTCTTGATAGCCTCGGCTGTGGCGTCGTAAATCTCGTGCATCAGGATGATGTCGCCGTCCTGGATGTTGTTGAGGGTCTGGGAGATAATCGCGGGAGCGCTGTGGGACTTCCAGTCCTCGGTGTCGACGTTCCAAAGATAGAGCGACATATTCTCCTTGGCGCATTCGTCCTTGATTGTCTTGGTAGTCATACCGCCAGGTGAACGGAACGCCGTGGGATACTGCCCCGTAACGTCTTTAATCGCGTCGGAACATTTTTTAATATCGTCAGCGGTAATTGACTCGCCATACTTTGTGTGGGCGTATGTATGGTTGCCGAGCTCCATACCGAGGTTAACCTTGCGCTTAAGGTTGTCGGGGTGCTCGAGCACGTTGCTGCCTATCATAAAGAACGTGGCTCGCACGTCGTATTTTTCGAGTGTATCGAGAATGCTGTCGTTAGCGGTGCCGTAGCTGGGACCGTCGTCGAACGTGAGCGCGACCATCGGCTTGTTGGGGTCGAGCTTGCGCTGAACTCGTCTGACCGACAGAGAGGTGGTGCTCCAGAGCCCGAAGGCTTTGGCGCTGCCGCTCGATGTTACGGCGCATACCCTGACGTCGTACGAAGCTCCCTCAACGAGGTTTTTGAGCGTCGCCTTGCATCCAGCGGATTTCTTGACGTCGACGGTGTTGTTGCTGTCGTACTTTGTATCAGCGCTTTGCTTATACTGAACGACATACGAAAGAGCCTTGGGGTTTTTCTTCCACTTAACTGTAATCTGTTCCTTCTTCTCGGACTCAGCGTATATAATCTTGGGCTTTGAGGCGACGGTATAAACCTTGTGCTCGGTGCCCCTGCCGCTCTCGGCGTCGTCATAACAAGCCGACACACAGACCGTGTAGGGCGTAGCCTGCTCGAGCTTGGTTATAGTATATGTGTCGCTCTTTATACCCTCGGCTTTCTCAAAGTCCTCGCCCTCTGTCTTCCAGTAGACGCAGAAGGACGTGGCTTTTTCGGGCTTGTTCCACCTCAGGGCAAGCTTTGTGTCGGTTGAAGCGGTAACAGAAACCGTCTTGACCTCCTCATAGTGAGGTCTGAAAATCAAAAAGCCGATGACGCCAAAAATGAGCACAACCAGCACGACAAAAAGAACCATAAAAATCTTTTTCCTCTTGCGCTGGTGTCTCAGCTGTTCCTGACGTCTGAACGTGTTATAGCTCTGCATATTTTTATTACTCCTGTTTCCTGTTTTTAAATATCCTAAACCACTTATATAATACCAGAAAATCGCCGCGTTGTCACTATCAAAACAGCGAAGAACATAAAATTCAGCGCTAAACGCAAAAATTCCTGCCGCCTTATGTCGTTATTTGTTGAAAATTACGTTATGATGAGAAGTATTGTCGAAATCAAACTGTCAGCGGCGACACTGTTTTTATGACCTCAACGCCCTCGGGACACACAATCGTGTTGTCGTCGCTTAGTATCACGGCGTCGGGTGTGTTATTCTTGCTGTAAACGCAGCTAGAGAGCGAATTGATTGTGTTGAGGCTGAGCACAACATTGTAGCTGTCATTATAGAGCGCCGCGCCGTACTGCTTGCTGTCGATTGTGTTATTTTTGAGAGTGACATTCTCAGCCAGATCGCCCCTTACGCCGCTGCTTGAGGCGCTGAGGGTGTTCTGTTCGGCGGTGATGTTCTTAACCTTTTTGAGGTACATACCCGTCGTAACGTCAGAGACGTTATTGAGATTAAAGCTCACCCCGTCGGTATAATCGGAGCATAAAAGCCCGTACTTGCCGCCCGAGAAATTATTGCCCGAGCACACGGCGTCCACAGTTGAGTTAACTATCAGCGAGGCGTTGACGCAGTCGGTGACCGTGTTGTTCTCGACAGTCGCCTTGTCGGTTTTCTGAATAGCTACGCCCGCGTATTTAATATTGCTTATCGTGTTATCAGAGACGGTCACACGGGAGTTGAGAAGACCCGAGGGGCTCTCGTAAGCGTAGATTCCCCGAGCCTTGTCGGTCGTGCCGTTTTTGATAATGTTAGCGCTCGCGGTAACGCCGTCGCAGCCCTTAAGCTCAACTCCGTAAGCGGTATTGAAGGCGGAGCTCGAGAGGTCTATGTTATTGTTTTTGACATACGAATTGACCGCGTAGTTGAGCTGAACGCCCACAGAGAAGTTGCCCGAGATTGTGTTAGGCTTGGATTTGCCCTTGGAGTCAACACCGACATTTACGTTATAAACTCTGTAAACGCCCGCCTTTGTGCCAGTCTCCTTGTCGTCCTTTGAATAGTAGTCGCCCAGCGCGCGGATGCCGCAGGGCTTTGTCAGGATATTTTCCTTTGCTCTGATTTTGATTTTGTTGCTGTAAATAAAAAGCTTCGACTTAGCCGCCGCCTGTTCGCTCCGCTGATAGCTGAGCTTGTCGAGGTTATAGAAGTTGAGCGCGACAGGGTTGTTAATCATTGAGCGCGCGTCAATGCCGCAGCCGACGTTGGTCATCTCGTTTGAATAGATTTTGGAGTTGGTCCAGTAGACCGCGTAGATACTTATGCCCGCGATGTTTTCCATCTTGTTTTTATAGACCGAAATGTTATTAAAAGTCTTGCCCGTCACGGCGTGGTGACTGCCTATAGCCCTGAACTTGTTTTTAAAAGTGTTGTCGTGGATTTTGATGTTCTTGCATGGCGTTTTGTCGTAGGACGGAAAATACGGCATAGAGCTCGAGGTGTTGACGTCAATCTGGAAGCTCTCGCGTCCGCCGTCGTTTTCGACAGTGTTGACAGACTTTTTGTTGTAGAAATTGTTGTTGAAAAACTCCGAGTCCTTAACACCCGCGATTTCGATGTCGTGACAGTTGTAGTTGTTCTTGAACGCGGCGTTCTTCACGGTGATGTTTTTGCAGTGGGCGAACCTGAATGTGGAGTGCATTATCGAGGGGTTGGAGCTGCCCGCGTTGTTGTAATCGACGAGCTGTTCCCACTCGCCGCCAGTGATTGTGATATTGCTCGCGGATTTGTAGCCGTAGCCCGCGGTTTTGTTCTTGTCAAAGCCGTTGCGAAGCAGGTTGCCGTAATAGCGAAAGTACGAGCCCTTGGCTTTTAAGATAGTGTTGCTGTAGACTATAATTGTGCGGTCGAGCTTGTAATAGCCCTTTGAGATTGTGACGGTGGCTTTCTTGCTCGCCTTAGCCTTTGTGCGCACGGTATAGAGCGCGGTGTTGAGCGCCTCACAAAAGTTCTTGCCGTACTTTTTGGCGGTGAAGGTCTTTTTGTATGAGCCGCACACGACCTTTACACTGCCCGAAGAATTGGTATAGCTGACCGCCGCTGAGACCGACATAAGTCCCAGCGTTGATATTGCGAATATTAATATCAATAAAGGCAGCAGTTTTAATATATTCTTCATACTCAAATCTCAATTCTTTAGATTTGCCTCAAAGGGAAGCCTACTATCAACTATCAACTATCAACTCCATAAAAGCGCACATTGTGCCGCGCTCGCCGTTGGTGGCACGGTGCGACCACAGAAGGTCGCTGTTGCAGCGGGTGCACAAATCGCTGAGGGTGATGTTCTCAGGTCTGACATTAGCGCTTATTAAAATCTGGCGGTTAGCCTCGAGCAAATCAATCATATATTTATTATTCTCTTTTGAAAATATAAAGTCAGCGGTGTTCAAGTCGTCGAGCTGTCTGAACTGCTCGGCGCAGCCCTCGTCGACCTCGTAACAGCATTTCGAGATAGCGGGACCGACGGCGCAGACCAGGTCGCTCGGGTTTGTGCCGAACTCGGCTGTCATTTTTTCGACGACCTTCTGCCCTATTCTGCCCACTGTTCCGCGCCAGCCCGCGTGAGCCAGACCGATAGCTTTTATTTTTGTATCGACAAAAAACAGCGGCGTGCAGTCGGCGTAGTAGGTGACGAGAGTGACGTCGGGCTCGTTTGTTATGAGCGCGTCGACGCTCTGAATATCCCTCGGCTTTGTGATGCCGATTCCGCATTCTTTTGAAGTAACTCTGCGCACGAAGGTGTGGTGGTCCTGAGCAGACGCGACGAGAGTGTCAAAGTCAAAGCCCGCCGAGCGACAAAGACGGCGGTAGTTCTCGGTCACGCTGTCGGGATTGTCGCCGCGGTTGAAAGCGAGATTCATCGACTCAAAAATGCCCTCGCTCACTCCGCCGAGGCGTGTAGAAAAGGCGTGATTGATGAATTTAATTTCTGATAAAGAATTATATGTCAGATACGGAACCGTATCGGGGTTATTCAATTTCATAGTTTTGCTATTAAGTTTCACATTAATCACCAGTTTAATTATAATCTATTATTTGCAATCTTGCAAGTTATATTAAAGAGTGGTATAATGTTTTTAGAAAAGTTTAAAAGCCTTCCCCCACGGGGGGAAGCCTTATGCAGTACAAAGGAGAAATATTCTATGAAGAATAAAATGTTCGGGGCGAACATAGCGCCCAAATGCGAATACTGCGACAACTTCAGCAGAGACCAAAGCAGCTACGGCTGCCTTAAAAAGCGCGAGATTAAGAACGGCAAGTGCCGCAAGTTCGAGTATAACCCCATACTCAGAACGCCCAAGAGCGAAGCGAAGATGATGCAATTCAAGAAAGAAGATTTTGAGCTTTGATAAGTAATAGGTAATAGGTAATAAGTAATAAGTTTTCAGGCGAATAAGTAAAAGAAAAATCAGCAGAACTTCTCCCGAGAGATGTTTCTGCTGATTCTTTTTATTCA
>JAHLAX010000232.1 GCA_020625875.1 bacterium
AATTGCATCATAGTTGTCATATTTAGGGTAGTCCTCAGGGTTATATGATTTCACCAGTGGTATTGTGTCGACATTTTCAGGAATTCTGTAAAGATTTGAATACCATCTGACCGCTGCAATATTATCACAAGTCTTTATTTTAAAATACTTATGTGTATAATATAACCCATCTTTGATAAGAGGATATACATAACTATAAGTAATAGCATTATAACCGCCTATTATTAAAAAGTCCTTCATATCCTAAAAATTATACATAATTCCTATCATAGGTCCAATTAAAAATCCATCTTTGTAAGTTACTCCCAAGCCAGCTCCTATTCCTAAATTCTCATACCACTTTTTTGATGGAATTTGCGGCTCCTGGTGCATTATTTTTGTATTTAAGTATAATGAATCCGCATTTACCAAAAAGCCGCTTATCTGGGCCCTTATGTGGGTCGTGTGGGCTGTATCCTGGATGGTAGTGTCATATATGGTGGTAGAAATCGGAACCTGGACTAAAATTGAATCTAATTTAATTATTGTATCATATCGATAATCCACCACTGGCAATTGTACCGTATCATAACCTACCACATAACTGGTATCATATTTCCAATCGATTATAGTGTCGGTTACGGTAATGGTATCTGTTGTTATATACTCCACCTTGTCTCTGAGTGTATAAGCTTTATATGCCGTGTAACATAATAATATACCAAGTATAGCTACCAATATCCATTCCGCTGTGTGTGTAATAGTATTTTTCATAATCCTAATATCATTTTAACTAATTCTCTCTTTGAGTATTGCCCTAAAATTCCCTCCAAATACAGCTCAAATTCAGCTTTTCTTCTTTTTACAAGTCCTGGTAACACTTTACCACCACCCTTTACCCATTTGTCGAATTCTCCTTTAATTTTAATGAAATCATTTTTATTCTCCTTTATTCTTTTGAGCAAAGTGCTTTTACCAAGGGCTGCTGTACCGCAATTAAAGGCAAAGCTGGTAAGTGCATCCCTGGACAATTCAGGTATAATTGCATAAGTTTCGCCTAAGAGCATTTTAACACCTGGTTCATATTTGTTTTCAATCATCCACTTTAATAAGTCATCAGCCTCTTCCTGGGTAATTTTATCCCCTTCTTTTACCTTTTCTCCATTCTTGTAGTAGGTTGCTCCAGTACCTATTGTCCATTTACCAGCTGGACACAAATATGCCTCCAATCGGCACCCTTCGAACTCTTTTATTAAATTTAAACCTTTATTCGTCATATAATAGTTATGTTTTAAGCTGTTAAGCCTGTTTTTCATTCATTTTAGCTTCAATTAAAGCCATAAATTCATCCAGGCTTCTTATAATAAAATAGTGAAATCCCAAGCTCTCGACTTTTTGTTGGAAAAGCTTCTGGTCTGGGGATTGCCGCCCTTTGCTGGATTTGAATTCAACAAAGAGTATCGTGCCAGGGAGCATTATGATGGTGTCAGAAACTCCTGTCATACTCCCCAGCCCTTCAAAGTAAAATTTGTTACGGTAG
>JAHLAX010000233.1 GCA_020625875.1 bacterium
AGACGTAACTTCCGCAACGCTGTATAATAGCAGCATTACCGGCACGCAGTCCGATAAGCTGTATGTACCCGCAGGCACCCACACCTTCACGCTCAGCGAGAACGGCGACGGCACTCTGACCCTGTCCTATGAAGGCGGCGAAGGCGGCAACACAGATCCCACAGGCGACACAGGCTCTACTAATCCTACAGGCAGCACAGGTAACCTTGCGACAGAAAAATTCGCTATTGTAGTTTATGACGCCGTGTTAAAGAAAGATGCCGGCGAATTCTACATAGAGAACGGTGTTTGCGAGCATACCTTTGATAACAACAGCTATGTATTCATCCGTAAATATCAGGGCGGAATACAGTACTGCCTGAAGGACGCAACTGATGTATTCTCGAATCCCGCTACATTCTACAACTACAGCTCAGGCGTAACAGATCCCTCGTTCCCGAAGATGTCCGTAGGCGAAGGTAAACATACCCTTAAGCTCACAGACAACGGCAACGATACATATTCACTTTATATCGACCCGCAGGGCGGCGATAACTCTGATCCCACACAGCAGAGCGATCCCACTCAGCAGAGTGATCCTACAAATCCGAGCTCTGACTCAACACCCACAACCCCGAGTTCTGACTCAACTCCCACAACCCCGAGCTCAGACTCCACTCCTACAACTCCAAGCTCAGACTCAACACCCACAACCCCGAGCTCTGACTCCACTCCCACAAATCCGAGCTCAGACGAATCTAATCCTGTAGGCGACAAGCTCACAGCTTCGGTTAAACTGAACGGAACACAGGTTAAAACTGTCGACGTTACAGGCTCAACTCTCACAGTTACCTATAACCTCACAGCGCCCAAGCTCATCACAGACGGCGACCTCGCGCTCGCTTATGACAGCTCCAAGCTCACACTCGCAAGCGTAGATCTTCCGAATATTACATCAGGTCTTACAAAGTCACCCAAGCTCACCGCTAATCCCTTCTACGTAAACTTCACAGGCGTTAACGGCACTACAAACTCGGGTATCTATAACTTCAAGAACGGCGCTGTTCTTGTTAAGGCTGTATTCAATGTTGCTTCAGGCGCAAAGGGCACAGCTAATGTAGACCTCACAATCCAGGAGCTCGACGCTCTTGAGAGCGATGTAAGCACATCTTACTTCACAGACGGCGCTCCCACAAGCGCTGGCACATCTCTCGTAGAGAGCCTCTCTAATCCCTCAGTAGAGCAGAGCGACGCTTCTACACCTACAAATCCGAGCTCAGACTCCACTCCCACAACCCCGAGCTCAGACTCTACACCCACAACACCGAGCTCAGACTCCACTCCCACAACTCCAAGCTCAGACTCAACACCTACAAATCCGACTAACCCGACTAACCCGACAAATCCCACCAACCCCACAAATCCGACTAATCCCACAAATCCGAGCTCAGACACCACTCCCACATCCGCTCCCAAGACAAAGGTAACCGCTTCGGCTGTCAGCTCCAAGATTTATGTCGGCAAGACAACTGAGATTATCTCAATCATCAGCAACGAAAAGGGTAAAACTTCATATGGCACCAGCAACAAGAAGATTGCTACAGTAAGCTCAAAGGGTATTGTCAAGGGCGTTAAGAAGGGTACTGTAACCATCACGGTTAAGAACAACCAGGCAACCGCTAAGGTTAAGATTACCGTTATTCAGAAGAAGAACCCGATGACAGTCAAGGGCAAGACCGTAACTGTTAAGGTTAAGAAAAAGAAAGCTACCTTCAAGACAACTACATTCAAGAAGGCAAAGGTATTCACAGTCAAGAAGGCTAAGGGCAAAGTTACCTTTAAGAAGACTAAGGGCGACAAGAAGATTACCGTCACCTCGG
>JAHLAX010000159.1 GCA_020625875.1 bacterium
CCTTTCGAATATTGGTATAGTTGTAATTAAAATGAATATTTATATGATAAATAACATCCGCCCGCGACATTCAGCCGCAGGCGGATGTGGACTCAAATCGTCCATTTTCTTATTGTAAATTGTTATAATATCCCGAATTCGTAAGAAGCGGATTAAGGACTCCGATTTTGGGATTTTCCAAAAACATATCTATAAGTTCCGAAATCTGCGAAATCTGGTCATACCGTATTCGCAGAATAGGAATTTTGTTCTTTTTGGCATATCTGTTTTTATCCCAGTCAGCACGCTGTCTTTTTTTGAATTCCTCCATGCCTCCGAACATTTCTATTGGTTTGAAATGCTGTTCGCCGTCAAATTCGATAAACATCTGTCTTCCTTTTTGTTTTAACAAAAAGTCATATCGTCTGTTATGTCCTTTGATTGAAACCGTATATTCCTGTTCATGCTCGATATTCATTCTGTCGAGGTACTGCCGCACAGCCGCCTCTCCCTGTGACGAATCAACCGCATCTGTTACGGTATTTATATCGGCAACAATATCTGATACCGTACCGTTGCAATAGACAGGCTCATGCCACCTTGGTTCCAGACGCCTTTCTGTTTCCTTTCCGCACCAATGTCTGTGCCAGTGCGCTTTCCGCACATATGCTCTTGGTCTGTTCCTGTTTTTACCGCCGTCGATTACAGATTCTCCGTACAACACGCATCTGCGTTCTATCGTACGGATTTTATGTCCGTATCTGTATCCGACATCCCAGGTATTTATTCCCCCGTTTCCGTCATATATCCTCTTAAACGGATGAACGCCGCCTTCTCTCTTACAAATGTCATCTGTCTTGGAATGAAGAAAATACAAGAACTGCACGGTGAACCGCATTATCTCATCAATAACAGGTGAATAGAGGTCATTCATCTGTACGACGCTGTCTGCGCTTACAAGCGCCCACCCAAAACACCTTGCGGCTTTTTCATTTTCAGAGATTCTTTTTGCAGATTTTTCTTTCTCTAAAAGAAAATCAACAAAATGAATACTGCCTGTATCGTATTTCTGCCAAGAAGCCGGAACCGCATTATGCATTCTTGACATTTTTCCATGCTTTTCCACATAATCTCCCCACCTGGTTCCGTCAGGCAGTTTTCTTCCCATCTGCCACGCAGGGCAAATTTCATTCCATCCGTCTATTTTTGTATAGTATGGCCTCTCTTCTTTATAAAACTGTATAGGGTTATACTGCATATTGTCTGTATCGACAACTGTTATATGTATGGTCTCTGTATCGATTACATTTACAAAAACCCCCGTTATGGCAGCGTAATGCCTTGTGTGCATCAGCTCTATGTCAGAAAGGTCGATGTAAAAGCTGTCAAACGGCAGTTTTGTCAGCAGAGAAAAATCGATGTCAATATTTTCTGTTTTTATAAAATCCTTATACCAGTCTTTGTCAACGAAGTATATCCGCTTGTATTTTTCCCACAGGCAGACAGCCTTATCTGCGCACAGCGACCTGTGGAAATAAGCCATAGCGACGCTC
>JAHLAX010000131.1 GCA_020625875.1 bacterium
CCCCGATGACGGACACTTTCCTGCCTTTCTCAAGGTAGCGGTTGCATGTCTCGCCAAGGCCGCGCCATGCGCTGATCCTGAACAGGTCAGAAGTAACTTCGTCCGTCTTCCAATACTTCCGGTTGACGGCGATGGTGAACTCGCATACGCTCTGTCCGCTGGGGACCGCTTTCAGCACGGGGTCTTTGATGAGGTTGCCGATCAAAAAAATCTTGTTCATACATTCCCTTTCTTTTGCACACTTTTTAAGGGCAATTAAATTTTGTAGTGGTTATCTTACCTTCGGGAGCCTGTCAACGTCTTCCATTACCGCATCCAGAAACCCGTTTCCGTGAAGATCGTTGTGATAAATCTGATGCATCTGTTTGACTATTTCGTAATCGTCAAATGATATCTTGCCGGCTTCGCAGTATTTCGCAGCTAATCTTTTGATGCGTTCGTGCATCGTGATTTTCTGCGCACGTTCCAAACCGCCCAAGCGGTCCTCAATGTTGTTGATCTTTCCCTCAAGTTCGTTGAGTTTTGCAAGAATCTGTTCCGTGTTGTTCTTTTCCTCGTCCTTTTTCTTTCTTGCTTCAATCCGGCTGTTTACAAACGCCGTTATCGCGCCGGACGATGCGGCTATCAGCGCAACGATGACGGCTTGCCAAAAATCAACCATAGCTATTCCCTCCGCTGTTGTTTTATCAAGCACCTACTCGCGCTGTCCGTGTTCTCGTATTTTTTGGTGAGAGCGCAGAACCTTTGGAACATGCACATGCTTTTCGCTGCTTTTTCTGCGCTATCCAAACCGTCTTGGTTCATTTTCCTGCACAAAAGGAACTGATAACGGTTGTCTTTATAAGCAAATTCGCACATTTTTATACCCTCTCGGTTATAATTTCGTACTCTGTGCGGTGTTTAATACCCGATAAGGTATAATTCCTGCGATACTTCTTTGCCGTTACAAGCCGCTATGACCGTAAGAGGCTCTTGCGAAGGAGCATAACAGGTGATCGTCAGCACGTTCCCGTCCTTCTCCGTGCCGAAGCAGTTGATGTCAGGCCCCCTGAACGCATAGACGATAGCATCGCTTTGCTTTACGCCGTCCACGAAGAGGGCGGCTTCGCAGGTTGTGGACGAGTACGCTTCCAATTCCGTGGGCAAGTCTGTGATGAACTCCACATACTCACCCGTGAGGCTCTGAGCGGCTGTTATATCGAAGGTTGTCGCTATGTTGGGATTCTGTTGCAGGTAACAGGTAATGGTCGCTGTACCTTCGCCTACAGCCTCACAGAAGCCGTATTCGTCAACCGTTACGATGGAGTAGTCTGAAGACTCCCACATGTAGTCATACGGATAGTTCTCCGCGTCCGGCTCCTTCCCCATTCGCAGGGAGGAGGCCGTCAGAGTCTGCGTGGAACCTACCGTCATCTTCTCCGAACCTGTAAGTGTGACTAACCAGTTGAAGGTCAGGCCCTGCGCGACTTCGTTCACGAGGTCATCGTTCGCATCCTGCGCTTCGCCCAACCGACACTCTGCACGGATGATGTGGCAGCTATTCGCATCATGGGTGTAGTCCCTGATGAAATTAGTGACGCCCGTGAGGAAATACCCCTCTCCGCCCAAGATCAGGCGGGTGTTGTTGTGGACATCTCTCGTGGCATCATTAAGCTGCATAATGATATGCTGATACGTTCCAGGCAGGTTTATGTACTCTTTCACATCGTTCGCAGATGCGAGGGCCATGCCCTTCGAATAGGACATGGGAG
>JAHLAX010000234.1 GCA_020625875.1 bacterium
AAAGAAGCAGAAGAAGCAGTGGTTGAGGAAGCTATTGAAGAAGAAACAGCAAATCCAAAAACTGATGCAATAATGTATTACGAAGACCCCGATTCCGGCATTGCTGTCGTTGAAGCAGACAGGACGCTTAATGTCGGCAAAACACACACACTGGTATTGTCGGGAGTCAGTGACAAAATTGGGTCTTATACAGTCGAATGGACATCAGACAATACGGGTGTGGCATCTGTATCGAATGGAAAAGTAAAAGGTGTCTCTGCGGGAAGAGCGAATATAACAGGATATGCTGTCGTAAAAGACGGGAAAAAATATCTTTACGCAAAATACCGCTATGGTGTTTTTGGCACAGCGACAGGCATTGACATCAATGATGTATCTGTCGGTGTCGGAAAATCCTGGAATTCAGTTTCAAGGCATCGCCCGAATACAGCAATATCGACAATGTATCCGTATTGTCGAATGACGACACTGTTGTCACAGCCAGCATGTCCATGAGCCAGCTGCCAGGAACTCCCGTCCAAATGAGCTGCAGTGTAACAGGACGCAGAAACGGCAAGGCAAAACTCACGGTCGCAATCAAGAGTAACGGAAAGACAGTAACAAAGACCATAAATGTAAAAGTGGGTACAGGAATAAGAGACGTCCGCGTTGATTGAACAGGTCAAGCCTTATAGTCGGAAACGGATGCAAAATGAGGCTGAAAGCAACTCCCGTTCCGGCAAACACGGCAGTACGCTGGGAAAGTATGAATACAAATACCGCTACTGTATCGAGCGACGGCGTTGTGACAGCGGTGAACAAAGGCACGGTCAACATCATATGTTATCCCGTAAGTGACCCCCATGCTGTTGCGTCCTGCAAGGTCACGGTCAAAGAACCCGTATCAAAAATAGTGCTCTCAAACACATCGGAATCCGTTTGGAAAGGAAAGAGCATAACGCTTACTGGCACAACGGCACCAAGGTCAGCATACAGCACTGTCAGGTGGAGCAGCAGTGATACGAAAGTCTGCACGGTGGATTCGAACGGAAAGGTCACTGCGGTCGGTAAGGGAACGGCAACAATCACATGCGCGGCTGCAGACGGAAGCGGGAAAAAGGCTACATGCAAAATCACCGTAAAGGTCCCTGTGAGCAAGATAACACTTTCAAAAACAAAATTCACGTTTGTGAAAGGAAAAAGCACGGTGCTGAAAGCAACGGCAGCCCATTCTTCCGCAAACAACAAAGCCGTTACATGGAAGAGCAGCAACACAAAAGTCGCTGTTGTCACACAGAACGGCAAAGTTACCGCAAAAGGAAAAGGAACTGCAACCATCACATACACGGCAAAAGACGGTTCCAAAGTAAAGGCAACCTGCAGTGTGTCTGTAAAGTGATAACAGGAATATTAACAGAAACAAAAGAAACAGCGCCCCCGGAGGGGCGCTGTTTTCAGCCCTGTGCTTTTCAGAACCAAAATCCCAGAAAAAACGAAAGTTATAAAAAGTGTGCGATAATAAGAAACAACAGAATACAAGAACACAGTACAGGAGGTTGAAATGCCAGATTTGTTAAAAATCGGTCTGCAGGCCGGGAAAATGGTAGCGTCGGCAGTAGATAAG
>JAHLAX010000098.1 GCA_020625875.1 bacterium
GTTTACAATACGGTTTCCTGCGCTATGATGGGGATAGTCTTATCGCCTGCAAGCTTCACGAAAATAAGTTCTTTTCCGCCATCTTAAAAAGGGAATGGTTTATAGAAGCAAAGAAAAACAATAAGAAAAACCGTCTTACACTTACCGATGTTCGCGCAATAATTGAGACTATGATTGTTGTGAACCAAGTGAAGATGCAGAATGATTGCGAAGATACGCACAAAAGAGCGACCTCTCCCAGCTGTGTTGCAGAATTGCGTTCAGCGAAACGGAGGGAAAGTCGTATGCTACAAAAAGATTTCTGTGATAAGTTTACAGGTCTTTCAAATATTCGTATTCAGCAGTTAATTGCGCGCAAACATGGTAAGGCTGTAAAAACGGTTAAGTCAGCAATAAAAAAGGGACTTCTTTCAAAAAAAACACGAGAGCTCACCCTGAACATTGAAGCAGATGATTTCTGTTCTCTTACGAAGAAGGTTTTTGAAGAACTTTACTCTAATGTTATTTTCTCTCTGCGATACAAGTTTGCGTATTTGCGTTTTTCAAACGTCTACTCTTACACAGGGAGAAATATCAACCTCTCACATCATGGTAATTGATTGAACCTAAAAAAGAACGTAATAATAAAAGTCAATGAAAGAGCTTAATTATTATAACAACAAGAAAGATAATATCTTCTGCGAGCGTGTGCGCGTGAGAGAGAAAGAGCAGGATAAGAGAAAATCGTATCACTTTAGGAGAAGAATAACTGAAAGAGAAGCCTTTTTTGTTGAGTTCGCCGATGAAATCGACCTTTTCTCGCTTCAAAAGACGTTTCCCGGGTGGATTTACGAATACCGCGAAACCATACTCAGTCATATTATAAAGCCTTTTCGTGTGATGTGCCAGCATCTGAAAGACTCCAATATCAAGTTCTATGTAAAATATCCTGTTGAGATTGAAGGTAAGTGGAAGTTTGCCGATGTGTTTATTCCATCGGAGAAACTGGTAGTCCTATTGTTAAACGACAAAGAAACCATAGGTCTGCCATGTCATTCCAAAACAGACCGTGAGATGTGGTTTTTGCGTAAGTATAAGACCGTTGGTGTATGTACGTTTGAAATTGACAGGACAATGGAGATTGTACAAAAAGCAATACGTTGATTATTTGCGCACTTTCTTCTTCATCGCAGTAGTCATTTCAGATACAACGGTTTCTTTTTTCATCTTCGCATAGAACTCCAGTGTTGTCCTGGTGTCCGAGTGTCCCATTATTTGAGCAAGGGTTTCTGCCCTTACACCTCTGTTAATCATTAAACAAGCAAAGGTACGACGCGCCCAGTGAGATGCGAGTCTTTTCTTGATACCGCATATCTCAGCCATCACTTTTAGACGGATATTATACTGTTCATTACTGATTGGCGGCAGCTTATAATCGTATTTCTTTAGTATTTCTTCTATCTCAGGCAGGACTGCGATAACGTAAGGCTCTTTTGTTTTTATCCTATTCCCAACGATAACTGAGCCAGTGCTGGTTGTTTCTATCTTACTTATGTTAAGATCTATCAGGTCAACGAATGACAAGCCAGTGTAGACTTGTATTAAAAATCTGTCCTTCACCCTTTGGAGGCTGCCTGTGGGCATTGGTGTTTTGATTATTTTGGCGACATCTTCTTCTGATAGCCATCTGTCTGGTTCGCTTTCTCCGCGCTTTATTTTCAGATTGATGGTTGGGTTGTTGCTGATTATCTCATGAGAGAGAGCATCGTGAATATAGACATTCAGGCACTTAATATAACTTGATATAGTTTGCTGTGCCATCGGTTGTTTTATCTGTGTACCATCGGATGCTATCTTTGTTA
>JAHLAX010000166.1 GCA_020625875.1 bacterium
ATTAAATAATGCAATATTAGCAGGTGGAGCAAGTACAGAAATACAAGCATCAGCATTAGAGCAAATGAGTCAAGCATATGCAAAAGGTAAACCAGATATGATGGAGTGGAGGTCATTAATGACTGCTATGCCTGCTCAATTAAAACAAGTTGCTGATGCTATGGGGTATGCAAGTGCAGATGAACTAGGAGAATCATTAAGAAATGGTTCAGTATCTATGGATGAATTTATGGATACTATTACTAAACTTAATACTGAGGGAGTAAATGGTTTTCAAAGTTTTGAAGAACAAGCAAGAAATTCAACAGGAGGAATAGCAACATCAATATCAGTAGCAAAAACTCAAATTGTAAAAGGTGTAACAGATATAATTGATTCATTAAACAAAAGTTTTGAAAATACAAAATTTGGTTCATTATCTGGTTTTATATCACAATCAGGAGTAAAAATTAAAGAAGCATTAGATTTAATAGCAAAAGTTATAAGTGGTGAAATATCATTTGAAGAATTTGCAGATATAGGATTTAAAGCTATAACTAATTTGTTAAATGGAATAAATAATAATATACCAAAAATATTAGAAATGGGAATGCAGATGATTTCCACATTGATTATTAGCATTTCACAACAATTACCAACATTAATACCAATGGCATTAGAAATAATATTAACATTAATTGAAAGTTTTATAGATAATATTGATTTATTTATAGATGCTGGAATAGAACTTATAATTGGTTTGGCTGAAGGATTAATAAAGGCACTACCAATATTAATAGAAAAAGTACCTATTATAATTGAAAAACTTGTATCTAAATTAACAGATCCTGATATGTTATCAAAATTAGTTCAAGTAGCATTTAGATTAATTACTGAATTAGCAATAGCATTAGTAATGTCTATACCTGAATTATTAAAAGGTGTAAATAAAATTAATAAATCTATAATTGATGGATTAAAAAATATTTTCTCAAGTTTAGGAGATATAGGAAAAAATATTGTTAAAGGAATATGGCAAGGAATTTCTAATTCACTAGGATGGATCAAAAGTAAAATATCAGGATGGGTTGGAAATGTAACTAAATTTATTAAGAAAATGTTTAAAATAGGTTCTCCAAGTAAATTAATGGCTGATGAAGTTGGTCAATGGTTACCAAAAGGAATAGCAGTAGGTATTGATACAAATACAGATAGTGTAGATGATGCTATGGAAGATATGTATAAAGATATGAATAGAACAATAAAATTAGAAAATAGTAAACTTAATTTTGATGTATTAAGTGGAGATGTATATAATAAATCATTCTATCAAACTCCAGTATCAATAGATTTAAATGCAAATGTAGATATGGATGGACAAAAAGTAGGAAGATTAGTTGCTCCAAGCGTATCAAGAACTATTAAAACAGGTGGTGGATATTAATGTTATTAGTAAAATATATTAATAATAAAAAAGAAAATGTTGAATTAAAAATAATGGATACTTATGAAATAACTAAATCAAGTCAAGAATTAACATATAGTGATTTAACGTGTGATTTTACTAATTATGGAGTAGATGACCTACCTGAAAAATATCAAGAAGTAAAAGTAGTAGATAGAATAAATAATTATGATAATATTAAATATTTTGGTTATATAGATAGTTATAGTTTTGGAGAAATGAGAGAAACAGATAATTATACTGATATAAATTTAACTTTATTAAGTCCAGTAAAATTAACAACATTAAGAACATTTATAGCATTAGGAACTTATCAATTAATAGATTTATTACAAAATATTATATTAGCTCCATTAATAAATGATGGATTTACTATAAAAGAAATAAATATAACTGATAGAACATTAACAACAAATTACTTATCAGAAACAATAGAATATGGATTAAGTGATTTATCTAATAAATATAATTTTTGGTGGTTTATTGATGAAAATAAAAATATTTATATAAAAGATATAGAAACAATGTTAAATAATGAACCTAAATATATATATGATGACACACATACAATAAAAGGATTGCAATATTTAAAACCAACAATAATGAGCGATAACTATGCAAATGTAATAAATTTTAAGAATGTAAGAATTTATGAATATTCAGATTGGGAATATAGTAATGGACAAGTATCAACTAATATAAATGGACTTTTAAATGGTCAAATATCAACATTAAAAAAAGATGGTCAAATTACATTTAATTATCCAGTAGATATTAAAAAAGAAAATATAAAAAAATCAGGAGAAAGTTTTACTAAAAAAAATATATATTATGGAATAAGAGTATTTGGAACATATAGTAATAATACAAATTTTGAATTTTATATTAAATATGATGTAGAAAATAATAATTATAGTATGAGTAGTAATTTAGGATTTGATGGTGATGAAAATACAACTAAAGAATTTTTATTAATAAGAGATAGTTTCTTTAGTAATTTAATAACAGGTTTTAAATATAATAGTGATACAAAAAATATAACAAGTTTAAGTATAGTTATGAGTGATAGTGCATTAGTATGGAATATAAATAAATTTTATAATGATAAAGCAATAAATGAGAAAAAAGGAATAATAAATGATACAGGAATAGTCGAATTAATAATAAATATGAATGAACAATGGAAAACAAGACAAGAATTGCAAGAAATAGGAATATCATATATGAATAAAAATAGTTTAAAATTAGATGGTTCAATAGAATTAAAAATTGATGAAGATATATTTAATGTAGGAGATATAATAAAAATAAATAAAATGTTATTTAATAGCAAATATATAATAACAAAAATAAGAGAAAGCTATAATAATGGTTC
>JAHLAX010000265.1 GCA_020625875.1 bacterium
AGAGCGACGGCTACACGACCGCGAAAAGCCCGGACGGGATGTTCGAGCCGAAGATCCCGAACGATCTAGCTATCGTTGACGCGGCGATCCGGGAATACTGGGGGCTGTGATATGGCAAAAGAAGACAGCTGCCTGACCTATCAGAAGCGCTGGGTCGACATCAACTTCACGGGCGAGGACGTGCGCTGCTCCCTCTGCCCGCTTCTGGAAACCTATGCCCGCAAGCAATGCAGGAGGACGGGCGAGTATATCCTGGACGACCGCGCCGTCGGGCGCTGGTGCCCGCTCGTTGAGTATCCCGGAACGATCGGTCATGTGCCGGATGAATTTATCAATTCTTAAAAAGGAGATATAACACCATGAAACAGATCAAAGACTTTGACACCATCCAGGCGGCTGGCAGCTTTGAACGCCCCCAGGCGGGCGGCTATGTCTGCGCGATCCGCAAGGTGGAAGACCACCCAGACAAGCAGTACCTCGCGCTGGAGTTCGACATCGTCGAGGGCAAGTGGAAGGGCTACGCCGCCGATACCGCCGAACGCGCCGGCTTCTGGCCGCTTCGTTGCAACCGCTTCTATGGTCAGAAGAGCGTCAGCTTCTTCAAGGCCTTCATCGAAGCCGTTGAGGCGACCAACAAGAACTACCGCTGGAACTGGGACGAGCAGACCCTGGTCAACAAGGGCGTCGGGATCGTCTTCCGCGAAGAGGAGTACATCAACCGCGACGGCCAGGTCCGGAAGAGCATCGCGCCTTTCGAGTTCAAGACCGCGGCGCAGATCCGGGACGGCGAGTTTAATGTCCCCGATCCGAAGACCGTGAGCGTGCCCGCTGCTTCCACGCCCTCCCAGTACGTCGAGGACGAGGGCGAGCTGCCGTTCTGATCATGACTATCATCGAGGACACGGGCCAGAAGGCCGGGCAGCATCTCAATGTCTCCCAGTACTGCGAAGCGCATGGCGTGATCCTCAGACGGCAGAAGCTCAATGTCGGCGACTACATCGTCGCGCCGAAGATCTCCGTCGACACAAAGCAGGGCATGAGCGAGGTCTACGGCAATCTCGTCCAGGATCATGACCGCTTCCGGGCCGAATGCGTGCGAGCGCAGGAGGACGGGACACAGCTCTACATCCTGGTCGAGAACACCGACGGCCTCACCTGCCTGGACGACGTGGAGCGCTGGCAAAACCCCCGCGTGGACGAATATTACAGCAAGTATTCGTTTGTCCTCGCGGCACGGAAACGGGGGCGGGATCTCAAAGTCCCGTCTCCGCCGGTGCCGAACAATCGTCTTGTGCGCATGATGGAGACCATGACGGAGCGCTACGGCGTGCGCTGGGTGTTCTGCCGACCGGATCAGACCGGGGAGATGATTATCAAGCTGCTTGCGGAAGGAGGGTGACATATGGCTGACGGCTTCGTCGTGCTGCCGAGCTATGTGGAGAGCATCGACATGCTACCAGAGGAGCGGCGTTGGCCATTCTTCAAGGAGCTCTTTCGCTACCGGATGGACGGAACCGAGCCGGAGCCGCAGACTGATCTAGAGCAGATGGCGCTGATCAATATCTTCCCGGTCGTAGACGCTTCCGTAGAACGGTATGAAAAAAATAAGGAAAACGGAGCCAAAGGAGGGAGGCCAAAGCGGTGGATCCCGCCGGAAGAGTGGAAGGCATACCGGAAGACGCACAGTCAGAAGG
>JAHLAX010000235.1 GCA_020625875.1 bacterium
GTCGTTTCGGTCGTTTCGGTCGTTTCGGTCGTTTCGGTCGTTTCGGTCATTTCGGTCGTTTCGGTCGTTTCGATGGTGGCAGGTGCGTTAGTCGTTGCCTCTTGTTTTTGAACGCTTGCGTTTTTCTTTTGCATAGCTTTATTAAATTAGGTGTTTATTCATAAGGTAAAATAAATTTTTTCCATTTGCGCGCGTCTTGCATCGCGCATAAAGTTAGAACGAGCCTCGCGATAGTTCCAGAGCAGGTAGGCACAGTCCTCGATAGCCGATTCGGCTGTTCGCCCCTCGCTGTGCAGTAGTTGTAGAGTCGGCAAAAAGCCGTAATTTAAACCAATTAAGTTTGCCGTTTCTCTTCTTTGATAGTAGTCTTGGTTTCTCATTGCTGTAACGTTTTATTGATTAGACGCTGCAAAGATACGACAAAATTTTTAATTGTCAATAAAAAAATTCAATTATTTTTGAAAATCTTTGTAACTTGTTGGCTATCAGACCGAAAAAATTTGCACCCGATAGCCGAAAAACCTAACCACCTGATAGTCAACATCTTGCAAAAAATCTCCGTCTACTGAATGCCGCACTGCCAAAATGTCAGCAGCTACCCTGTCCGACTGACACTCTGGCAGTCCGGTCTCCTGCCCCCTCAGCCCCTCTCCAATCCCGTTCTCGCAATCCGCCAGACCCACCGATTTTTTCGGTAGCTTTTTTCGGAGTTGCCCACCGATTTTTTCGGTAGCTTTTTTCGGAGTGCTTTCCATGCTTTTCGGTAGCGTTTTTCGGTTTTACTTCTCAACATCTATGTAGTCGATAGCATCTCCGCTCATTCCGTAAATCAACTCCACCTCCAGATCGGTTACTTCGTTGGAGAGCCACGATGTCAACTTGTCGTAAAGCTCGTAGGCTTTTTCGTTAGGCAACTGGATAGTCGAAAAGCCAGTCGAAAAGCCAGCTCCCCATGAAACTTCAATGCAGGAAAACTCAGAGCTTTCGTAGCCCTTCTGAATTGACAGATTGCAGATATGATGCACGCTAATAGTACTAACGCGCTCTATGCAGCCATGGTAGATAATCTTAAGTGTTCTCATTGCAGTAGGGTTTTAATTGTTTCTATACTTTGAGTTACTTCTAAGGGATGGTTGTAGCCTTCGATTTCCAAAAAGTAGTGGCCGTTGGCGACCTCGTAAGCTGTTTGCAGATACCTTGGGTTGACCAGCAGCTTTTTGCCGTTGCAGAGGGTGAGTTCAATCATCATTGTCGTCACCCTCCATCTTTTTGTCCCAACGGAGCATTAATACCACAGCGGTCGCTGCGCTAAGCAGACACACGCCAATAGCCAACCAGCCAGCTTCGCCCTCAGAGTCCAGACAGCAGCCAGCTAACAATGCCACGGCTATAAGCAAGCCGAGGCAGATTTTTTGAGATTTTTTGAGATTTTCCATTGTAGTTAGATTTTATGGTTCGTAAATACTTCCGTAGTATTTGTTATAGTAGGTACAGCACACTCGTATCGAACCGTTTTTTGTGTATGATACAAGCACTTTACTGCGCTTAATATTACGCAGTCTCTTGTCGAATTTTGAATAGAAGGAGATAAACCTTTCTACGAGTTCATTTCTTCTTTGTGTAGGCACCTCCTTA
>JAHLAX010000079.1 GCA_020625875.1 bacterium
CGATACAACGCGCTGAACGCATCAAATCCGCGTTTCCCGCTGGATGGCGGGAATTATACGACAGCGCGCCGAAACAGGCGAAAAACGCCGCGTGGCGGAGCGTGCTCGATAGAATAGAGGTTGATGATAACTTCAACATTCGTCCGGTCTTTGGATGATTTTTTCCCATTTTGCGAGTGCGGGACGGTTCTCGTTAAAAGGGAAAAAAAGAATTGCAAATACAAAAACAGCCCCCGCCGAAGCGAGGGCTTTTTGACGCGGGCAAGGAGGCAGAAACCCGCATCAAACGTTAATCTCTTTCTGTTTCATTTTCGCCACGCTCGAAGGAATACTCGTCGGGAATATCCCGATCTTCCTCCTGCGAATGCTCGTATGCTTTGCGCCATGCCTGCACGATCGCACCGAAGAAGCCGTCGAACAGGACGAGCGCGGCTGCGATCTCGACGCCGTACTGGAAGCCGAACAGTTCCGTCAGACCGGAGACGAACGCCGACAGCGGCATGATGATCGACTGGATGAACCGAAGCGTATCAAAGGTTTTATTGCTCATAATATTTCCCCTTTCAAATATAGTCGTTATTCCGTTTGCATTCAGCAGAGACTTCCAGCACAAAGGCGATGCTCTGCTCCGCCTTCTTATTTTTGAATTTCGGATGATCTTCGCAGTACTGCTGATAGAATGTTATATCGTCAAGAACGTTGTCGAAATGTTCTTCCGAGTGCTTGACCTTCCTGCGGCACTCGTCGGAAAACACGATGATGCGCCGCCGTGCCTGTTTCGCGTCCGTCTCGGCATCGGTCTCGATATGGGTTTTGAGCGTCGTTTCAAGCGTGCCGATCTTTGAGGCGATCTCGTCGAGCTTGCTTGCAGTGCGGTCTTCCTTCTGCCACTTCCGATTCAGCAGCAGCGTCACGATGGACACGGCGGCAGAGATCAGAGCCCCGCCGCCGATGATTGCCGTTACAATTTCCATATCAATTCCGTGTACCTTTCATTCGACGTTATATACGCATCCTGCCCCTTATATTTGACCATGTACCAATATGGATCACGGTCGTCCGTGCCGAAGCACGGCAGCAGGTCGCCCCGGTGCACCGTTCCGATGCTCGGGTACTTCGTGCCGTTGCCGCTTCTGACGCGCACAGAGCCGCCTTTTACCTTCACATATTGATGCGTTGGTTCTTTATCCTGCAAGCCTCGGAACCATCCGAATTTCGCCCAATACGAAGCCTTGAACGGCTCGCAGACAACTCCGTCTTTGCGTCCTTTGCTATGGTACTGCATCCCGCCGAAGTATGCCCCGACATGCGTCTCGTCGTTTGGGTTTTCCTTGTTCACGCGGAACAGGAGCGTGCCGTCGCGCAGCTCGTCGGTCGGATCGCACTTCGAATACAGACCGTCGCAGTCGCGTCGTTTATCCAACGCCCCGACCTGCATCAGGGCGAACGAGATATACCCCGAGCAGTCGAAGACCCGTGCCACGTCCTTATACGGTGAAGCCATGACCGCCCGCCATGCCGCGACCGCTTCGTCGGCGTGTTTGCCGCCATCGTTCCGCGCTTCTTTCTTCCGAATCCATTCCTCGGTAACGTCCTTACAGAGCTGGCCGGAGCCGCCCCACACATAGATAGAATGATTCGCCACTTGCAGGGCAAGCTGTTTCTTGAATGCTTGAATACTCATATCACGCAATCCTCATAGCAACCACACGACCGTATGCCGTGATACTTGCGCCGCTCGTTTGAATCACATTGAGATAGAGCGTCGTTTCTGCTGTCAGATCGGCGATGTGCATACAATTCGCGTACACGTTCGACCCGCTGATTCCTGCGCGTCGGTCGTGCGCCCACTCCGCAACCTTTGTTGACGAGTTTTCGGCGGTCGAAATAATCAGCACTCGCAAGCCTGTTGCGGAAGTGCCGCCGAACTGTGCAGATGCGTACACGATCCACTTGCCTGCCGGAAGCGTGATCGAGGTAAGTGTCGTGTATGTCGATCCTGTTGCCACGGTCGTTGCAGAACCGTTCACGACTTGTCGCGTTCCGGTCTCTGACAAATCGCCGTTGGAAGTGAGGACATGATTTGATCCAACGTCAATACCGCCGTCCAGTGCGATGCCGTTACTTGGAAGAAACTGACCGCCCGGAGAGATCGTAGCCGGAGATGCTTTGAACCATAGCTCGTTTGCCGTTCCTTGCTGATTCGATGTGTATAGAGCATACGCACCGTCGTCAATGAGCGTTCTCCAATATTTTCCAGTAGCGTATTTTTCGTGCAGCACGATTCTGTCCGGGCTGACCTCCGCCGCTGATCCATCCGAATTAATCAGCGATAGACCGCTTCGTATCGTTATGCCGTCATACGAAGAGCCTGTGCCGAAACGCCCGACGAGAACACCATTTTTATAGATGGTTATTACGCCGTTTTCGATTTTGACGCATATCGGATTGTCCTCGTCGTCCGTACCGCTTGACCCGATGGTCGCTCCGTTCGCAGTCATGTAGCCGTTTTGGTCAATCATAAAACCGCTGTTCGTCGTTACGATTCCGTTGAGGTTGATGTGATCCGCTTCGATCTCGACCGTGGATGCCGATTGATTTATCTTTGACGCGATCGTCGCGCCTGTGAAATCGGTCTGCGATACCTTCGATTCAATGTTCGTCGCGTTGACGGTTATCTGCGCTTGCAGAGCCGCCGCCTCGCCTGTCGTTGCGTAGTCCTCGGGAGCAGGAGACCACGCCGTAGCCGTGTTTCCATGCTCGATCTTCAGATCCTTCCAGTACAGATTACAGTTACAATCCCTCGCGAAGACCATGAATACCGCATTCGTCAGCCGTTGGTCAAACCTGACCGTAAACTCGCGCCGTTCCCAATCAAATCCACAATCCGAAAGATCACGCGACCCCTTTACAAGCGTTCCGGTCGTGTACACCGATTCGCCGCCTTCATCATAGTAACCGTTGATGATGAATAGCAACGAAGGGCTGTCCGTTCCGGCTGAATAGTTGCTGACGGAGAAGTCACCGCTGACCGTATAGGTCGTTCCGGCAGGATCATCTTTGACCCTCGGATAAAACGTCTGCGAAACGCTTGCCGAACCTGAAACGCCCTTTTGATAGACCCTCATACGACCGCAAACTATGCCGTCTGCCTGTCGCGTGTATATGTCCGCAGAACCGTTATTGTTCCACTTGTCCAAGCCGTGATCCGCATACGGCGTGGTCGCGTCATCAAACGCGCTGTTCA
>JAHLAX010000170.1 GCA_020625875.1 bacterium
TAGGATATGTTTATGCATGATGAGATGCAAACTATCTATTGTGTAAAAATAGCACAACAGATTTAACTGATTCTTGAGATTATTGTTTTCGTAACTTATTTTCATGATGTAGGGACTTATTAAGTGCTCCTCAATTACCTGCAACAACATTAACAGCAAATTGTTATGCAAATATGTTTTTCTTTACAGGAATTAGTGTTGCTCCTCAATTACCTGCAATGGTAATGAAAGAGCGTTGTTATAATTCTATGTTTATGAGATGTCCGAATTTAACTACTCCTCCAGCACTTCCTGCCACTACATTGGATTATTCTTGTTATTCAGGTATGTTTGACACTTATGGATTTGGGGGATGAATAACAAGTTTGCCAGCATTACCTGCAACAACAATACCAGGTTGAGCTTATTATGAGATGTTTAAGCAATGTACAAATATTAAAATGTCTGAAACACAAACAGGAGAATATCAAAATCCATATAGGATACCATCATCTGGTACTTGAACTGTTTGATTTGATGCTATGTATAGTATGTTTTGAGGGACAAGTTGAACATTTACAGGAACTCCGAATATAAATCAAACTTATTATACTTCTAACACAATTATATCATAATATTTAATTCATAACTTTATATAAATGGCAATAGATAAGAATTCAAAAGCATATCAGAACCTGTTAAAAAGCTGATATACAGATGAACAGATTACACAGATGCATGGAGCTGTGGCTGGATGACAATCTACACAAGATGTAATAGCTAATACTCCTGCACAAAATCCTAGTCAGAGGACTACTACACAACCAACTTATCAAAATCAATGAGCTGGTAATTATGTGTATAATGAAAAAACAGGATACTATGAAAATCAAACTGATACAACGAAGAATACAACTAATCAATGAATAGCACCAAAACCAGAACAGGCTAAACCTATAACTCAAACACAAGGTAGTACCGTATCAGAAAATAAGCAGAGCAATGTTATGAAACCATTATCAGATGAATATTACCAACAAACAAATGATGATGCTCTAAATAAAATTAGATACAATCTTGAGGACTATAGACAAAGAAATCCTGAATTTTTTACAGATTACGAAACATTTAAAAAGAATTTTTCTTATGATAAGAGAGTAGCTGAACAACAAAATGTATTAGATGAATGGTATAAATGATATACGAAAGGACTTGAATATGCAAATACTCCAACGAATGATTTATATACTCAATATATGAATGGTCAGATATCTACAACTGATTTAGAGAATTTAAGAATAGCCAATCCTGATAAATATAATCAATTACAAGCTCAAATTAATAAATGAAGTATTATAGCTGCTTATGATGATAATAAAAATACAAGTCCAACTAATATCCAAGAAATAGGATATAATATGGCAGCAGAGGCTTTCAAAACTATGCAAAGTTGAGATTATTGAACAAGTCAATTTTTTGATGAGTTTAAAGCTAACATGGATAGTCCAGAAATGATGGAATTATCTGATAAATTAACAGATATTGATGAGCAAAGACAAAATATAGCAGACCAGATTTCTAGTATGACAAAAGATATAGAGAAGGAATATGAATGAACTTGAGCTACTAAGAGTAAGATTAATGCAATAGTATCAGATAGAACTTATGAATTACAACAGCAATTAAGAACATTAGACCATGAATATACTAAATATGCTACACAGTATAATAATAGAGCTACACAATATCAGAATGAATTTCAATTACAGTTGCAAGAGTATCAAATAAATATGCAAGCAAGAAATCAACAGATGAATGAATTGTGATTTGCCCTTGACTTGATGAATTGGGAAACTAATGAGCAGAGGCAACAAAGAGAATGGGATTATTGGGTAAAGCAACAGGAATATACTAACTGAAATATTAATAGTTCAGATTATCAAACTAGGCATAAAGCAGCATTAAAGAGTGTAGAAAATTTATTAGCTCAATATCCAGGAATACCAACTCAAAGGAGTGCAGAACAAATGGCAGATGATATATTAAAAGCTATTGATAATGGAAGTAATTTGGGAGCTGAACTAACAAAGATAAATAAATTTATGCAAGAAAAACCTGAATATAAGAAAATATATAATAACACATATTGAGAGAAGTGATTAGAAGAAAGTTTCACAGTATGAGATACACAATATGTGAAATATAATGGAGAGTGGATGACAGCAGATGACTTCAACAAGAAATACTGAAATAGCACAGGTAAGGCTAACTATAATATAGTTAGTGAAAGTGTGTTTACTAAAAATGCTGATGGAGGAAAATGAACATATGGAAATTTCATGTCAAGGTCAACTAATACAGATTGAGCATATGGATGACAATGTGGAAGATATGCTAATGATTATTTAGAGGAAATATGAGCATGAAGAATATTTGGTAATGAAGATATTAGAACAAGAGAATGATGGATAAATTCAGAAAGTTGAAAAGTGTGAACAATAGCAGTATTTGATTATGGTAAAACAAGTTCTGATTGAATTAATCATGGTCATGTGGCAATAGTTGTAAGTGCTCCTGATAGTAATGGGAATTTCTGGGTAAAAGAGAGTAATTTCAAAGGAGATGAAAAAATAACTACAAGAATGGTAAATATGAAGGATGTAAGTTTGAAATGATTTATAGACCCAAGTTTAGGTTCTGATTGAAAAAAACCAACATTGACAACAACTACTACTACAAAAAGTGGAAGTACAACAGATTGAACTACAAATAAAATAGATATAAGTGAAGTTGACCCTAAAAAGAAGGTTTATGTAGAGTCAGAAGTATGAATGTATGATGCATATATTAATAATTGAACAGCACCAACAGATGCTAA
>JAHLAX010000053.1 GCA_020625875.1 bacterium
CGCTGAAAAAATCGTTTGAGTCATCTGATGTGATGCAGATCTATGATTTGGTCAACCGAGGCAAGGGTGTGTTTATCTCACCCGAGAACAGCGGAGCGAAAATGCTGTTCAAAAATATGCGGACGATCCCATTTGACGATCCTACGCTGACCTATTGTATCGCCTTTATTTTCAAGGATTATGACAGACTCAGTCCTATGGCAAAAAAGTTTATGGCATATATAAAAGATAATACTGTCTAAAGAAAAGCGTGAGGTGTTGAGCCCCACGCTTTCGTCATTTCTTTCAAAATCAGAATTTGCCGTTTTCGTTTGCCCAGGTTTCTTTGTCGGCAATGGTTTCCATTACGTCCCAGTGTTCAGCAATCTTGCCGTTCTCAACACGGAACAGATCGTAGTAGGAGGTTGGAGTGCCGCCGAAGGTTCCTTCCGATACCGCCAGAGCGTAGTTGCCGTCGGCCAGAACCATATAGGTTTTGTTGTAAACCATAGCGATTCCCTGCTCTGCCATAGCAGCCAGCGCGTTGCCGAGACCGGAGAGACCGTCGGCGATCGCTGTGTTGTGTTGGATATAATTATCACCGTCAAAGTAGTTTGTCAGATTATCAGGATTCTCACCGCGGAGAACATCGCCGACGAAATTAGCGACTACCTTGCGGGTAACTTCCTTATCTACATCTTTCTTCTCGAGAGTGCCGTCAATCTGAGTATGACGGGAGGGATTCGGCTCTGCTTTTGCGGCGAGATTATCCCAATGCTCCGCAATCTTGCCATCCTCATCAAAACGGAAGATGTCAAACGCAACCTGCTCGCCGGCGCCGGCAAAGTTGTAAACAGTTTGCAGGAAAACCTTGTCGCCATCCTCGAATGCGCGGATATTCTCTACGGTGGTCTTTACGGGAGCGGCTCCGAGAGCCTGAACCGCACCAACAAAAGCGTCTCTGCCTGTACCGAATGCGAGGTTATGCTGGATATAACCCTCAGCGAGTAAAGAAGCTGCTTTCTCGGTATCGGTTGTCGCGAATGTGTTGATTAATGCCAAAGCCTTTTCAATGTTAGTCATAGTGTATTTCTCCTGAAATTAGTTTTGTTTTATACAGCGTTTCTCTTGCTGTGATTACAGTATAGCTCATATCAGCAGGTTTGAAAATGACCGAAAACTTGTGAAGGGTACAATTTAAAGTTGTATCATTTAAAAATATTTATTAACTCAGTTTTTTCATTACTCATTTTTGTTGCTTGCTCTTGCTTTCCTTCTCTGTTGGCATAATATAAACCTCGTTTCGTATAGTAGAGTGGCCATAAGGGGGTGTTCTTTTCTATTGTCCGTTTTTACTGGACCTGTTCACCAAGTGTGAGCAGGCGGGTGTTTTTGTTATAGTAAGAGATCATTCGGAATTTAGAGTGTTACATAATAAGGACAGATATTTTCGAAATGACCATCCTTCATCCTGAAACCTTTGGGGATCGTGCCTAATTGCTTAAACCCCAATCGTTCGTAAAGATGTCTTGCGTGAATATTGGTTTCAACAACAGCGTTGAATTGTAAAATCAAGAATCCTATTTCTTTAGCTTTTTGAATACAGTCCATAACAAGCTTTTCACCTATATGTTGTCCTCTGCACAAAGATGATACAGCATAACTTGCATTGCATATATGTCCGCATCTACCGATATTATTCGGGTGAAGAATATACAGTCCCAGAACCTTATTGTTTTCATCAACAGCAACTCCGCAATAACTTTGTGACGCAAAAAATTGTTTGCCTGATTGCTCATCTAATAAGTCCTCTTGCGGAAACGCAATACCTTCATCTACAATTTCATTCCAAATCATTATCATTTGTTTCAAATCACTCATAGTGAATTCTCTGATAATCATTGCTTCCTCCGTTAATTCAATTGTTCTTTTTAAAAGTATAACACAAAACTCACGTTAAGAAAAGAGGGAGTATCGTGATGATACTCAAAAAACAAAGCTAGTTTGCGTATTTAAAATGTTTCATCTCGCTTGTTGCGGTGTGCGGGATCGGTGAAGTTTCAGCTGCTCGGCGGGCTAAAATCGTTTCACTGAAACGATTTTACCTGTGATTTGCGCGCGGCTCGAACCTCGGCACAGTCGCCTTCGAATCCGCTTATCACCACTGTACGGTACAAATGAAAAAGACGGTAGGTATCTTACGATACTTACCGTCTTTTTCAATGGTGGAGATAAGCGGATTCGAACCGCTGACCTCTTGAATGCGAACCAAGCGCTCTACCAACTGAGCTATACCCCCAAGTCACAAGATGTATTATAACTCTTTGGCGGTGTTTTGTAAAGTGTTTTTTCAAAAAATAAAGAAAAGCTCGGGTAGCCGAGCCTTTCAATTAAACTAATTAACGATTAGCAGCCGCAGCCACAGCCGTCGTTGCAGTTGTTGCCGCCGCAGCAAGAGCAGATGATGAGAATAAGAAGAATAATCCAGCAGCAGTTGCCGCCACCGAATAAGCCGTTGTTATTGCACATTTGTCTTTCCTCCTTTCGTCTACATTACATTGTATTCGATAGGGGAAAGAGTGTGATTAAAAGCTTTTCAGCAGCGCGATTTCTTTAGCGTAGCCGTCGAGCTCGTTGGGAGTTTCGAGAAAACACGGCAGCTCTTTTATAGCGGGATGAGTAACGATTGTTCTGAACGCGTCAAGACCTATGTATCCTTCGCCGATTTTTTCGTGCCTGTCCTTGTGGCTGCCAAGCGGATTCTTGCTGTCGTTGAGGTGGATTGCCTTCAGCCTGTCAATTCCGATTATCTTGTCAAATTCCTCAAGCACTCCGTCAAGATTGTCTTTTATGTCGTAGCCGCCGTCAAAAACGTGACATGTGTCAAGACAAACGCCCATTTTGTCACTGAGCTCTGTGCGGTCAATAATAGCCATGAGCTCCTCGAACCGTGAGCCCACCTCGCTGCCTTTGCCCGCCATTGTTTCGAGCAGTACAGTGGTGGTCATATCCTTGTGTAAAACCTTGTTCAGATGCTCCGCGATTAATTCAATGCCTTTTTCTACGCCCTGACCGACGTGAGAGCCCGGATGAAAGTTATACATATTATAAGGCAGATATTCCATCCTGTTTAAATCGTCCGTCATAGCCTCAAGCGCGAATTCGCGTGTGCGCTCGTCCTTGGAACAGGGGTTGAGGGTGTAGGGAGCGTGGGCGAGAATTTTCGCGAAGTTGTTTTCTTTCATTAGTTTTATCAACGCGTCGGTATCGTTCTTGTCGATTTCTTTAGCCTTGCCGCCGCGAGGGTTGCGGGTGAAGAACTGAAACGTGTTTCCGCCAAGCTCCAGCGCCTGCTTGCCCATAAATTCAAAGCCCTTTGAAACTGACAGATGACAGCCTATGTTCAACATATTATCATTCCTTTAAAGAATTATAATTGATATAAATATATTTTATCATAAAGATTATTTCAAATCAAATTTATTATAGAAAAATCTTGATTGAAAGCGCAAAATGTGTTATACTACTATCTAATAGTGTGGAATTATGTGATTTTTTCAGCGAAAGGATAATATATATGGTTTCAAAAAACATTTACCGCACAGTTTCATGCGGCGAATTAAGAGAAAACAACATAGGCGAGGAGGTCCGCGTAGCAGGTTGGGTTGAAAACATCCGCGACCACGGCGGCGTTATGTTCCTCGATATTCGTGACGAGTACGGCGTGCTTCAGGTTGTTGTTCACAACGATGAGTTATTAAAGAACATTAACCGTGAATGTACAGTTACTTTGAGCGGTAAGGTTGTTAAGCGTGACGACGACACAATAAACCCCAAAATCGCTACAGGTTATGTTGAGGTCCATACCGAGGATATAAAAGTGCTCGGCAAGTGCAAGAACGAGCTTCCCTTTGAGGTCGCTACCTCAAAGAACACTAACGAGGATGTTCGCCTGCGTTATCGTTTCCTCGACCTTCGTAACCCCAAGGTTCACAACAATATCCTTCTTCGTTCACAGGTTGTCAGCTTTATGCGCAACAAGATGAACGAGCTCGGATTCACAGAGATTAATACTCCCATTCTTTCAAATTCATCGCCCGAGGGCGCGCGCGACTATCTTGTTCCCAGCCGTAAGCATAAGGGTAAGTTTTACGCTCTGCCTCAGGCTCCCCAGATTTTTAAGCAGCTTCTGATGGTATCGGGATTTGATAAGTACTTCCAGATTGCTCCCTGCTTCCGTGATGAAGACGCGAGAGCCGACAGAAGCCCCGGCGAGTTCTATCAGCTCGACTATGAGATGGCGTTCGCTACTCAGGAGGATGTCTTCGCTGTCGCTGAGGAAGTTTTATACGAGATATTTACCAAGTTTTCAAATAAAAAGGTCAGCCCCGCTCCGTTCAGGCGTATCCCGTTTGAGGAGGCTATGCTTAAGTACGGTACCGACAAGCCCGACCTGCGCAACCCGCTCGAGATTAAGGAAATAAGCGATATGTTCGTTGAGACGGACTTTGCTCCTTTCCGCAAAAAGTGTGTGCGTTCTATCAATGTTCCGAACGCCGCCGCTCAGAGCAAAAAGTGGTTTAAGCGTATGGAGGAGTTCGCGCTCTCCATCGGTATGAAGGGACTCGGTTATGTTAAGGTTAACGAGGACCTCACCTTTGACGGTCCTATAGATAAGTTCTTAAAGCCCGGCGACAGGGAAGAGCTCATCAGCCGCAACGGCTCAAAGGCGGGCGATGTAATCTACTTTATCGCCGACAGCTACGCTATTGCTCCCAAGCTCGCGGGACAAATCAGAACCGAGGTTGCTACACGTCTTAATCTCATTGACACAAGCCGTTTTGAGCTTTGCTTCATCGTTGATTTCCCGATGTACGAGATTGACGAGGACGGCAAGACCATCTTTACTCACAACCCGTTCTCAATGCCTCAGGGCGGGATGGACGCTCTGCTCAACAAAGAGCCCACAGAGATTCTCGCCTATCAGTACGACATCGTTTGCGACGGCGTAGAATTAAGTTCGGGCGCTGTCCGTAACCACGACCTCGACATTATGGTCAAGGCTTTTGAAATCGCGGGCTACACCGAGGAGGAGCTCAAGGATAAGTTTAAGTCTCTCTACACCGCGTTCCAGTATGGCGCTCCGCCACACGCGGGTATGGCTCCAGGTGTTGACCGCCTGCTTATGCTTCTTACAGATGAAGAGAATATCCGCGAGGTAATTCCGTTCCCGATGAACTCTAACGCTCAGGACTTACTGCTCGGCTCACCCGGCGAAGTATCTGAACAGCAGCTCAGAGAAGTGCATATAAAGCTTCGCTGAGCGAAGCTTTATGAGTGGTAAGTGAATGGCGGAACTTCTGAATTATACTATACAAAGGAATGAACACCAATGGTAACAAAAGAAGATATAGAAAACATTGCTATACTTTCAAAGCTTTTTGTAGCTGAGGAGGAGCTTGACGATCTCACTAAGCAGATGCAGGAAATCGTCGAGTTTGCCGACGCGATTAACAACGCTCCCGACTCGGGCGAGGAGTTCGATAACATCAACAACCTATCCAATGTTTTCCGTGAGGATGTTGTTGTTGAGTCGCTCCCGAGCGAGGAGATTCTCAAAAACGCTCCCGAGCAGGCTGAAAATCATTTCTTAGTCCGCAACCACGCTTAAGGAGGAAGTTATGTCAAAGATTAAAAAAATCCACGATATGCTTTCTTCAAAGGAAGTATCGTGTCAGGAGCTTACAAAAAAATACTTGGACGAAATCGAAAAGTCCAACGGCGAGCTCAACGCTTATGTGAGCGTAACCGCCGACACCGCTATGGCTCAGGCTGAAAAGGTTGACGCTAAAATCGCCAAGGGTGAAACAATCGGACTTTTAGAGGGCGTACCGATGACCTTAAAGGACAACCTGTCCACAAAAGGCATCGAGACAACCTGCTGTTCAAAGATACTTACAGGCTACAAGCCAATTTATAACGCTACCGTATGGGATAAGCTCGAGAGCGAGGGCGCTGTTTTGCTCGGCAAAACAAATATGGATGAGTTCGCTATGGGTTCATCCTGTGAGACCTCATACTTCGGCGGCGCCACAAACCCGTTCAACACCAAGCACTGCGCGGGCGGTTCCTCGGGCGGCGTGGCTTCGGCTGTAGGCGCTGATATAGCGGCGTATGGACTTGGTTCTGACACAGGCGGCTCGATTCGTCAGCCAGCCTCATTCTGCGGTATTGTCGGCTTAAAGCCCACCTACGGCGCTGTTTCGCGTTACGGCTTAATCGCCTACGCGTCCAGCCTTGACCAGATTGGTCCGATTACCAAGACGGTTGAGGACGCGGCGATTGTTTATGACGCTATTTCCGACTATGACCCCAAGGACAGCACTTGTCAGGGACGCAAGGGCGAGCTCACATATAATACGATTAATAATGATATAAAGGGTATGAGAATCGGCGTAGCCCGAGAATATCTCGACGGTGTGCGTGACGATGTTAAAGAAGCGTTTTTGAACGCTGTTAAGGTTTATGAGAGCTTGGGCGCGGAGGTTGTTTACTTCGATATGCCCGCGATTAAATTCGCTCTGCCCGTTTACTATATTATCGCGTGCGCTGAGGCTTCATCCAACCTCGGTCGTTACGACGGTATCCGCTACGGCTTCAAGGCTGAGCACTACAACGGCACTCACGATATGATGTGCCGCACACGAAGCGAGGGCTTTGGCGATGAGGTAAAGCGCAGAATCCTTCTTGGTACCTATGTGCTTTCCGCGGGTTATTATGACGCTTATTACAAAAAGGCTCAGAACCTCAGAGGTACGATTGTAAAGGCGTTTGACGACGCTTTCAAGAACTGCGACTTCGTGCTCGCTCCGACTGTTCCGATGACAGCGTTTGAGATGGGACGAGCGGTATCTGACCCTGTTGAAACATATCTTACCGATATTTGCACAGTTCCCGTTAACATCGCGGGACTGCCCGCTGTGTCTGTTCCGTGCGGATTTAACGCCAACGGTATGCCCATCGGTATGCAGCTTATCGGCAATAAATTTAAAGAAGCGACAATTCTCAACGCCGCCAACGCTTATGAAAAAGCGGCGGGCGAGAACTTTAAGGATACAAAGTGGGGTGTAAAGCTGTGAAATACGAACTTGTAGCGGGCTTTGAAACCCACGTTGAACTTTCCACAAATACAAAGATTTTCTGCTCCTGTACAACCAAGTTCGGCGGCGAGCCCAACACTCACTGCTGTCCTGTTTGTATAGGGCTTCCAGGCACTCTGCCCAAGCTCAACCGTCAGGTTGTAAAGTACGCGATTATGGCGGGCTTGGCGACGAATTGTCATATTGCCGAAGTGGCGAAGATGGACAGAAAGAACTATTGCTATCCTGATTTGCCCAAGGCTTATCAGATTTCCGAGTACGACAAGCCATTGTGCGAGCACGGCTATATTCAGCTCTCGAACGGCAGAAAAATCCGCATACTCCGTATTCATATTGAGGAGGACGCGGGTAAGCTGATTCACGCTCACGGCGACACCTATGTAGACTACAACCGCGGCGGCGTTCCGCTGATTGAGATTGTTACGGAGCCCGACTTCCGCTCTGTTGACGAGGCGAGAGAATACGTCGAAAAGCTCCAGCAGATTATGCGCTACATCGGTGTTTCCGACTGCCGTATGCAGGAGGGCTCGATGCGCTGCGACGTAAATATCTCAGTTCGTCCCGAGGGCAGCGAAAAGCTCGGCACACGTACCGAAATCAAGAATATGAACTCAATCAACAACATAGCGAAAGCTATGGAGTATGAGTTTGAGCGTCAGGTTGACGTTATCGAAAGCGGCGGCAAGGTTATTCAGGAGACACTGCGCTACGACGACGCTTCCAACACCACCTCCTCAATGAGAGGAAAGGAGGACGCCAACGACTACCGCTACTTCCGCGACCCCGACCTTGTGACAATCCTCACAAGCAGGGAAGAAGTGGAGGAAATCAGAGCGACGCTCCCCGAGCTTCCCGAAGCGAAGCGCGAGAGATATATTGATGATTATGACATCCCCGAGAAGGACGCCGCGCTGCTCACGAAATACCGCAAAGTAAGCGAGTACTTTGATGAGGCGATAGAGGGCTTAAAGAATCCCAAAACCGTTTCGAATTTCATTATCGGCTCAATATTCCGCCGTGTTGAAACCGAAAAGGACAAGGAGAGCTTTGACGTAGCCGTTACTCCGAAGTACCTCAACGAGCTTGTAAAGATGCTTGAAGATAAAAAAATTCAGAACAACCTCGCCAAGAAAACTCTCGAAAAAATGCTCGACACAGGCAAGCCCTGCACAGAGTTCATCGACGAGAGCGACCTCGGAGGCGTAGACGACAGCGCGCTCGCTGAGATGTGCCAGAACGCAATAGACGGCAATCCCGCCGCTGTAGCCGACTATAAGGGCGGCAAGGAAAAGGCGCTCATGGCGCTTTTGGGCAACGTAATGAAGCAGAGCCGAGGCAAAGCCGACGCTCAGGCTGTACGAGCGAAGCTCATTGAATTAATAGGATAAAACGAAAACCCGCTCGAATGAGCGGGTTTATTTCTTATAAAGAATTATCCTCTTAGTTTTCTTTTGATTTTTTGCAGGATATTGTCAACATTCTTTGGTGTGCTGTCAATCTCCTCGGCGATTTCGTTATAAGAATAGCCGTGAGCGTAGAGCTTGAATACCTTGCGCTCGTCAGGCGTCAAAAGGTTGTCAAGGTGTATGAGCATAGTTTTGAGGTATTCGCGCTCAAGCACATAGTCCTCAACATTCAGCTCGTCCTCGGCGTTGCCTATGCTGTCGATGTCAACAAGGTTTTTGTCGGGAACCGAGCTTTTTTTCTTGCTCTTTTTAGAAATATCATTAAAGCGGTTTTTCGCGCACTTGACGGCGTAGTTTTTGAAGGACGCGCCGTTTTTTTCGTCGTATGATTTGCACGCGATTAAGAACGACAGCAAGCCCTCCTGAGCCAAATCCTGAGTATCATAGCCGTCAATATTATACTTTGAGGTAAGGGAATAAATCAGCTTTATATATCTGATTGTAATCTCCTCAAAAGCCGCCTCATCGCCGTTTTTTGTGAGCGCGGCTAAAGTGCCGTCGTTTAAACTGTCGTAGTTATTGCCCACAATGCCGCCTCCTGATGTTTGTTAATATAATTATACTATTTTATAAATTTTATGTCAAATTTATAAATTTACTATTGCAAAAACGAATGTTCGTGTGATATAATAGTTACATCAATTAATCGGAGGTGCGATATGGTTGTAAAATGTAAGAGCTTCGGGCTGTTCGGAATCGACAGCTACCCGATAGATGTTGAAGCGTCAATAACCCGCGGTACAGCCGCGTTTGATATAGTTGGTCTGCCTGACGCGGCGGTTAAAGAGAGTAAAGACAGAGTGCGCACGGCTTTTAAGAACTGCGGCTTTGAGTTCCCGATTTCACGCATTACAATCAACCTCGCGCCCGCCGACACTAAGAAGGAAGGCCCGATTTATGACCTGCCGATATTTATGGCGCTTCTAAAAGCGACAGGTAATCTCAATGTCAATTATTCCGACTGTGCCTTTCTCGGTGAGCTCAGCCTTTCGGGCGACGCGCGACCGATTAACGGTGTGCTCGCCATGACGATAGCCGCTAAAGAGAACAATGTAAAACGCCTTTTCGTTCCCGCCGAGAACGCAGCTGAGGGCGCTGTGGTGGAGGGAATAGAGGTCTATCCCGTGCGCAGTGTTTATCAGCTTTTTCAGCATTTTCGAGGTATTGAGCCGATAGAGCCCGCCAAATCAGTGAAAAGCGCGGCTGAATATGTTGAAAACGCTCCCGATTTTTCTCAGGTCAAGGGGCAGTACGAAGTTAAGCGCGCGCTTGAGATTGCCGCGGCGGGAGGTCACAACGTCCTGCTTATCGGACCGCCAGGCTCGGGCAAGAGTATGCTCGCCAAGCGTATGCCGTCTATTCTACCCGATATGACTTTTGACGAAATTATAGAAACCACAAAGATACATTCAATAGCGGGCACCCTTCCGAAGGGCGCGCCGCTGATTAAGACAAGACCGTTCCGCGCTCCTCATCATACCGCGTCTTACATATCAATGACAGGCGGCGGAGGAGGTACCACAGCTGTAAAACCAGGCGAGGTGAGCCTCGCGAATAACGGCGTTTTGTTCCTTGACGAGCTGCCCGAATTCGGCAGAAAAACTATCGAGGTTCTTCGCCAGCCTATTGAGGACGGCGTTGTGACAGTGTCGCGCGTCAACGGTAAATACACATATCCGTGCAGCTTTATGCTGATAGGGGCGATGAACCCGTGCCCGTGCGGTTATTTTAACCACCCGACGCGTAAATGCTCCTGCTCCGAGAACAAAATCCACCGCTATCTCAACCGTGTCAGCGGACCTCTGATTGACCGCTTTGATATTCACGTTGAGGTACCGCCCGTTGATTATGAGGATTTGACGGGCGACGCGGGTGAGGAGAAGAGCGCAGATATAAAAGCCCGCGTGAACGCCGCGCGCAAGATTCAGACTGAGCGTTTTAAAAACACAAAAACCTCCTGCAACGCCAAAATCTCCGACAGTGATTTTGAGAAATACTGTCGGATTGACGACGAAGCCTCAGAGCTTTTGAAGTCGGCGTTTGAGAATATGGGGCTGTCCGCCCGCGCGTATAACCGCATACTAAAAGTCGCGCGGACAATCGCAGACCTCGACCAGAGCGAGGACATAAAACTTTCGCATGTCGCCGAGGCGATTCAGTACCGCTCTCTCGACAGAAAATATTGGAATAAGCTGTAAACGCAGAAAAGCTCCCGTTTCGGGAGCTTTTGCTATTGCAATTTTAGAACATATGTGTTATAATAGGTTCACGGAGTTGTCCGAACATAAAAAACGGTAACGTTGCGGTTAGCCCTTTTTTACTTTTTTTATATCAGTAAGAAAGGGGGTGTTGAGGTTGTCCGAATATATACTACTGATTATTTTATTGGTAGTTTTATCGGAGATAATCAAAAACATAAAAAAATAACCGCCCACAGTTCCTAAAGTGACGGTTATTTTTTATCTTTCACTTTTAAGGGCTAACCGTTGTTCGGTCAACTCCATTTCTGCTTATATTATAGCACACAACTCAAAAAAGTCAAGCAAAATAGTATTAATGATTCTTATAAATCAGGCAGTTCGGGCGCGGTTTCAAGCCCCTCGTCATCAACAATAATAGTCGGGATTTCTTCCTCAACATCATTATTTTTCGAGCTTGATTTTGAGCCGCTTGATTTTGAGCTTTTTGAGCCTGATGATTTTGACGTATTCGACTTGCTTTTCTTATCGCCTTTATCGCTGCTTTTTGTGCTGCCTGAGGATTTTTTTGAGCTTGAAGTTTTGGTTTTGTCAGATGACTTCGTGCCCGCCGAAGCGCTCTTTTTATACTGTGGGTGAGCGGAAATATATTCATCCACATCTACGGCGTTGCCGTTCTTATCCTCAACAGAAATTATCCCGCCGTCTTTGTCCATTGTGATTTTGTTTTCGTCCTTGTCCTTTTCAATTGTGCCGCCGTCCGCGGTAGTTTCGAGAACTTTTGTTGTTTCGCTTACGCTGTTTTTTGAGCTTGCGGAGCTTTTTTTGTCGGCGTTATCGCCCGCGCAGGAGCACGCCGCGAGCATAGTCAGGGCAAAAGCCGCGCAGATAATAAGCGCAATAATCTTTTTCATAAAAACACTTCCTATTCAAAACTTCATATACATTATAATATAATTATAATAATTGTCAAGAAAGCCTTCCCAAGGGAAGGCTTTTCTTTAATTTTATAGCACACACACCGATAAAGTCAAGCAAATAATTTCTCATTTCTCATTTACTTAGTCGTGTTGCACAAACGGGCGCCCATCATCTTGTGCAAAAAAACGAAAATAAAAAATTTTTCACATAATTCTCTAAATGACTTGCCAATTTACTAAAATTTTGATACAATATTACGGTAAATAATTATGGGTAATAATATGCCCGTATCAATGTGAAAGACACTCAGCGAGTGACGCTCGGCGGCAAAACTGTCGGGCAGACGGTAAGTGGTACCCCTTTTTAAAGGGGTCGAAATCTACGATTTCGGGGGATTATCTATCCTCACTATGAACGTTCTTGTGGAGGACCGCTAGCGCTAGACGATCCCCAAAAATTGAAACGCAAGCGTTTATCAATTTTGACCCCTTTAAAAAGGGGTACTGAGCGTGTCTCATTCGCTTTGCGTCTTTCTCCCGAGGTCAGACGGGAAAAGCATCTGATAAGGTGTATTCATCCCCAATTTCTACGTTTTTATGAAAGTTGAATCAACGCTTGAAGTTAAGCTGAGGTCAGAAACACTTAACTTTCAACTATCAACTTTCAACTATCAACTTCAATTCGGCTTTGCCGAATTGGAATGGAGGTTTATTTATGAAAACTAAGATTTCACGAATTTCACGGCGTACCGTGTCAATGGTATTGGCTCTGCTGATGATGGTGTCAGTACTTGGTATAGGTTCGCTGATAACAACTAATGCCGCGGACGTCAGCAAAAAAGCGACGGGCGCAGGTTCTATGTCAACGTTCCCTGCGGGTATGCATGTTTATTTCAAGTTAAATACATCAAAATGGAATAATCCTAGTACCGTATATGCGTTTTTCTTTACAACTACCGGATGGAGTAATACGTCAGGTCAATATACTAGTGTATCTTCTACTAAAAATGATGACGGCTATTTCTCCGCTACTGTTCCTAATGACGGTAAAACTTATAAAAGAGTTCAGTTCAGAAGTGCTAATAATGTAAGCGGTGGTAACTATACCAATGTCCATGCTCCCGATTATGTATGGAACAACACTGTTTATGATAACAATTCAGGAAACTGGAATGATTTTACCAGCTGGGGTTCATATAGTACTAAAAAGACAAATTCACAAGGTAAGATATACTTTGATAATTCTCAAACTCAATGGACAGGAAACATCTACCTGGTAGTAGCGAGAGCTACAGATAGCTGGTATTTCCGCGCGGACAAAATGACTGCGGATTCTGATGCTCCTGATATCTATTATTATAGTATGTCGTCCACATTTTCTGACGGCTATACCGCTATTGGTTTCGCAAACAGTGGAAACAGCACTATTACCAGCGGTAATGACGGTAGTACTTTCTATAATAATGCTTCAAAGAAAACTACATGGATAAACGGATATGCTATAAATAATTCTAACAGCACATATGTTGGTACACCTACAACCAGCGGTTCTGATGTTGGTTATTCATTGGATTACCAAAGCACTAGTTATAACTATTTTGATAAAACCTACACACTGTATTCAGGAGCTCATGGCTCAGCAAAAATAGACGGTTACCAGTTCTCGGCTCACGGTTCTGCAACTGCGAACGATCAGGCAACAGCCAGCGCCAGCGGTAATACTACTATGACTATCGCAAAGTCGTCAACTGTTACTGTTACTCCTGTACCTGCAACCGGGTATCAGGTAAAGAGCGTAACCTTAGACAGTACAACCGGTACTGCCTTAACTGACGAAGGTGATGGCACATATACTTACAAAGCCGATGGCACTGCTCACAGCATATATGTTGAGTTTGAGCCTGCAACTTACAGCATAACTTACAAAGACGGTGGCGGCGGTAATTTTTCCGGAACACACGGCTCTAATCATCCTACAACACATACATATGGTACCGCTACCACTTTGGTGAATCCTTCAAAATCAGGATACAGGTTTGGTGGTTGGTACACAGACTCAACCTGTACTACATCAGCCGGAAATACTCTTGGCGCGACAGCATATACTTCTAATATTACTCTTTATGCTAAATGGATACAGCTTTATGGCGTAACAACTGTTAATGGTTCATACGGTACTCTTTCCGCCTCCCCGACATCATTGGCAAGCGGTGAAACAGTTACGCTTACGGCGGCTGTGACCAACTCTGCTTATAAATTTAATGGTGTCGATATTACAAGGACAAGTAACGGAGCGGCTGTCACGACAATTTCTGCTTCGAGTTTCTCAAATACAGTTTTGGGTGGTACATATAGTTACACAATGCCCGCATACGCGGTTACAGCAACAGCGAAGTATACTCAGAAAACCTACACCATTACCCTCTCTGAGACAGGCGGTTCAGGCGGTACTATGCAGGTTGACAGCGCTGCGTTCACAAGCGGCAGCACAGTAACCCACGGTAGCCATACTTTCCGTGTGGACGCTCCCTCAGGCAAGCTGATTGATACGATTTCAGGTATCGGCACATGGACGAAATCCGGTGATGAAACATACGCTACCCTCGGTTCTACGTCGATTACCTCGGCGCAGACTATCACCGTTACCTATAAAGTAGCGGGCAGACCTTCGCTTGACACGATTGCTGACGTAAGCAAGGACGCCAACACAACTACGTTCAACGTAACCGCTACAATTAATGATGAAGATAAAAAGACAAGCACGCTTACAGCTACCGCTTCTTCGGGCACAACAAGCGTTGCCACAGTTGGCTCACCCACGGTTTCGGGTTCAACTGTTACAATCCCTGTTACAATCAAGGGAGTAGTAGGCAGCTCGACAATCACAGTAAATCTTCTGGATGGAAGTTCAACAGTCAGCACCCAGACATTCACCGTGTCCATGACAGAGCCGACATTTACTATCGGAGCTAAGGCAATTTATGTGAATGACAGCGCGGTTAATGGTGGCGCTATTACAAATGGCGGTGTTACTCCTTCCTCTATTACTTATTCGTCAAACAATACTACTTATATTACAGTAAACGCTACTAACGGTAAGCTTACAGCGGCAAAAGTTCCGTCCGGTAGTGACCAGACAGCTACAATTTCTGCTACTGCTCATTACGCTAGCGGATATGAGAAACCAGCTTCATATACAGCTACTTTGAAAGCTCCGTCACTTTCCGCTTCTTCTTCAGCGGCAAGCGGCTATGTAGGCGGTTCAGCTACAGGCAGCTGCAGCGGTAGCAATCCTTCGCTTTCATCTGACTCGGTAGCTTCTTACTCATGGGCGAGCAATAATACCAACGTAGTAGCAGTTACAAACGAAACAACCGCTACTCCTTCATTCTCATTCAAAAAAGCGGGTTCAGCTACAATTACGCTGACCGTAACATATAAGAACACAAGTTTAACCAAAACTGCTTCTGTAAACATTACAGTTAACCCCCCGACTGTTGCGTTCAATAGTAACAGCCCTGTTGCGCTGAATGTAGGCGGCAGTAATACAAACACAGCCACAGGCTCTAACCCCTCGGGCGGTTCAATTGAATACTCGGGTACAAACCAGTATATCAGCGTTAACGCTTCGACAGGCGCGGTTACAGGTCTTAAGCCTACATCGGATCCTCAGACTGTAACAGCCACATACACTGTAACAAACAGCGGACAGACTTCAACAGCGTCTACATCTTACAATGTTACAGTTAAAACACCTACCATAAGCGCTGACAACTTAACAGTGGCGGTAGGCGCTCACAAGACTATAGACGTTTCGACTACTAATGTTGATAGCCCGACATTCACATACACATCCAACGACACCTCGGTTGCTACAGTTAACGAAGACGGACGTGTTGTCGGTGTTGCGGCAGGTACGGCTACTATTACAGTAAGCGGTTCAAAACAGAGCTGGTCAGGTTCAGATACAGCGACAGTCACTGTTGAGGCTCCTGAGCTTACAATCGACGATGAGGACTTGGACGGTGATACAGTATACGCTACTGTCGGCACAGACAATACATATGACCTCGCTAATAACTTCGAGGGTGGATATACCGTAACAAGCAGCAACGACAGCGTAGCTGAAGCTTCCGAGTCAAGCGGTACTCTCACAATTCACCCCGTAGCTAAGGGCACAGCGACTATCACGGTAACCGCGAGCAAGTCCTATACAAGAGCTACAGTTGACATTTCAAAGGCACAGACCTTCACAGTCAACGTAGCCGAGGCGGATAACAGCCAGTTTATTACATTGGCTACATCTTGGAGCAGTGCATACATTTACTATTGGGGAAGTAGCCCTGCAAATGCCAATAAGCATCTCCAAATGACAAAGGTCGGTACTGATAATGAGGGTCGTAATGTTTACGCAATTAATGTAGGTACTGATACATTCAGCAAGATTAATGCTATTATTTTCGAATCTAATAACAATTGGGCTGACCAGACTAATGATATAACTGGACAACAAAGTAATTCAGCTGAAAAGAATAAACTTAAAAATACAAGCGGTACAAAGTTTAATTCTTTCTATATTGATGGTTCAACTAACAATAAAAACGATGCAGGTGGATATAATACAACAATCACCATACCACAGATTACAACTCCCAGTACACTCGAAGTTGCTGTAGATGATACAGAAACAATCACACCTACAGTTGTTAATAATGTAACCCCCGCGGCTACACTCTTTGAATCTGATGATACAGATACTGCTAACGTAGGCGCAAGCACAGGCGTTGTTACAGGTGTTGACGCAGGCAGCGCGAATGTTACAGCTTACGCGTTTGCTCCCAAGCCTCATTCTGAATGGCTGTCATGGATTACAGACTCAACAACTAAGAATATTATCGCGGGTTCTGCAACAACAAGCGTTTCTGTTACTGACACACCTCGTACAATCAACTTCAGCAACACGCTCAAGACTACAAGCGGCGGCAACTATGACGCGGCTAACGCTAACCTCGCGGGTACAGTTTCCGCTTCCTACACAACAGGCGGCTCAGGATCCGGCTCTGGCTCTGGCACTGGCACTACAGGTGATTATTACGCTCTCTATAATAAGGGCGGAAACTATCCGGATAACTGGAGTGGTAACGCTAACACCGGAACCGAAGATATGTATAAAAATTCAGACGGTTCCTATACAGCTGTTATTTCCAATGATACAACAGGACATAATACTTATGTTCTGTTAAAAACAGATTCAAACTTTAATTCATCAAATCAGGTATTTACTCAGGACAATGATGTATATGCTGCCGTAAGAACAAACGGCATATGGGACAGCAGTACCATTAATGATCCCAATAATCAAGTAAATGGCAGCTATCATATGTTCTACTACTCATTAAAATCCAACCAGACAGTTTATGTAACTTATTACCCTGCAGCAGCTAACAATGGAACTCGTTGTATTAAACTTGCGACAACCAAGCCTGCATATGCTGATGGTCTTCCCGGCTCAGGCGGCAGCGGCGGCTCAGGCGGCGATCCCGTTGTTACTCCCGTAACAGACGGTTCCACCGTTCCCAACGGCACAGCTGTTACATTCACTGTTGACTCCGTATCAGCAGGCTACAGATTCGTAGGTTGGGAAGAGAACGGTACAGTTGTTGAGACAGCTACAACCTATACAAAGTCAGGCGTAAGAGCTAACTACACAGTTCACGCCCGCTTCGAAAAGGGTGTTGAGGTAACATTTAAGGATTACAACGATAACGTACTCAAGAGTGCTACATTTACATTCGACGGCGAAGTTCCCGCTACACCCGCCGACGATCCCACACGCACAGGCTACACATTCAACGGCTGGTCATCAGACGGCGGTACTACAACATATACCACAGCTCTTATTCCCGCTGTAAGCGGTACTTCGGCTATCGTATATACAGCTCAGTATTCGGTTGTCGTATACCAGACAACAGGTAAGATTCTTGTATCTAACAACGGCACATCCTATTCCGATGTTTCGACATATGATAACGATCACAAGATTTCGGTATCCACCGCTGACGGCGGCGCGACATTCACTATCAAGAATACCAACGATACTGATATTTCCAACCCCGCGAGTATGGCTCATCCCGCGAGCGTTAAGCTCGTTGCTACCGCGGTAAGCGGATATGAGCTCGTAGGTATCTACAGAGTTCGCTCCGATATGAGCGAAGAGGAAGTCAGCTGCTCAACATCAGCTGACAACTCTACTAAGACTTGCAGCAATTACTCCTTCACTACAGAGAACGAGCCCGGATATAACTTCGTTGCTAAGTTCAAGAAGATTCACTACATCACACTCTATAACACATACGAGGAAGAAGCAGGCAATAACTTCAAGTTCGTATCGCCTCCTCCGCGTCAGGTTAAGGTAGGCACAGGCGGCAGCGCCATCACCTACACATACGCGGCGGGTACAGCCGAGCAGCGCGGCGAGGATATTATCGCCACAGCTACAGGCACAAGCGGAACTTACTACGAGGGTAACAGAATCCCCGTACCGGCAGGCACAGAAGTTAAGCTGACCTACTCGGCTCTCGCGTCCTCAGACGCTATCAGCGGTGTATTCTTCAACAACGGCATCCGCTATACTCACGAGCTTGAGGATGATAACTTATATAAGAACAGAGTTGAATACACAGGCGCAAGTGATGATAAATGGGGCAACGAAGGTGACGATAACTTCGGTACAAGTATTAACCCCTACACCTACTTACCTGCGACAACTCTCTATGCTGACGCAAGCTTCTATTCGGGAGCTACAGCTACTACAATCTCAGGTCAGACATATACGGCTGCTGTCAACAACACAGACCATACAGTTACATGGACAGCTGTTGACGACTACCTCAACATTGACCTTGAGCTTGCTACTAAATACCGTATCATCATCAACAACGACGAATGGAACGGTATCGAGGTAACAAACAGCACATATAACGCCGAGGGTTATTACTTCCCGGGTGAGAGAATCAACGGCGATGACGGTATTGAAGTAAGCCTCGACACTTCTGACTCTTCAAAGCACTTCAGCTTTACAGACGTCAACACAATCCAGAAGAAGACAGGCGACAATACCTACGAGACAGTTACCGATGTAGAGCTCGTTAAGAGCGACGGCAAGTACTACATCAGAGGTACCGACGCAGATAACAAGGATATGCCCGCGTACGATATTTATGTAGGCATCGGCGTTAAGGAAGAGTACAACCTCAAACTGGGTAATGTAGTTGTCAGTGACGAAATCGGCAATAAGACAATGCTTAACCAGACAGGCGTATATGATCAGACAGACGGTGCTACTGCTGAAAGCAGCGCTTCAGGACATATCGGTACGGTTACAGCTATTGTAAGCGATGGCAACGATACTGATATCGCTTACGAAAACAACAGTACCTACCACTGGTACTATGACGGCGCGTTAGGTGGTTCAGCAGGTATTTATGAGAATAACAGCGAAAGCCATAACTTCTACCTCAAACGCGGCGGTGTCAACAAGACAGGTTCGATGGTTGAGGCAGGACAGACTGTTACTTACACCTTCAACTTCGCGAGCGGCAAGGATGCCGAGTACAGCTTTGTAGGCTGGTTCGAGGGTAAGCTTGAAAACGACCTCTTCGTTCCCGACTATACAAAGAAACTCAGCGGTAAAACGACATTTACCTATACTCCTAAGAAGGATACTGTTGTAATCGCGGCAGGTACACGCGATATGTACCTCGGCGGTAACTTCACAAGCGCCGGCGCTTACACTACGACTGCCGCAAGCCAGACTTGGGCTTCGGGCAGAATTAAGATGGAGTTTGATCCGACTTATGTTAATCCCGAGGACAGTAGTAAGAAAGGCAGATACTTCTATAAGTTCGAAACAGTAACAGCTAACACAGAGTATCAGTTCAGAGCTTATGACACAATCAGCGGTACAGATAAAACTAATCTGGATGTCTGGAAGACATGGTCAGGTGAAGACTACGCCAAGGACAATGACGATGTATTCTATGGTCGTCATAAATACGCGGATGCTGACGGTGCTTCTCATGGACAGTTTGTATATAAGACAAACACCAACAATTGGTCGTTAATTGATAACACAGCCTCCGACCACGATTCCAACAAGAACCACCAGGCTAACGGTTACGCCGCTCCCGTAACTGTATACTTCTATGCTTACGACGGCGGTATCGGAGTTGAATCCGAGTACCAGTGGTCAAAAGCGTATGTATCAGCGGGCAGAGGTATCGACTGCACAAACTATAGCTCAGTTATAGGCAGCGGAGCTTCACCGACATACAACACCCCGACAGTTTCTGTCGCTAACAAGACAGTTAACGACAAGGATGTTGACGGTACTACAACTCCCGTATCTTACGGCGATGAGAGCGTTTACAAGTGCACAGTCAAGGAGAAGGACGGTCAGATTACAGTTTCTGCTTGTCCCGGTGTAACAGACCTTGAGCTCGACGCTTTCGTAGTATATAACATTGATACAAAAGAAAGTGAAGCTGTTAAGCACAGCTCCACAACAGGTACAGGCGCTGCTACAGCTTATGTAGCTGAAATCACAGTTCCTCAGAACTCAAGCGTATATATCGTTCCTGTTTATAAATTTACAGATGCATATATCACAGACACAGGTCTTAAGGCTCATACAGTATATGTTCGTACCGATGACATCGACAAGGACGTATGGGGCGGACTCGTAGCCATGTACTCATGGGGTTCAAAGACCGACAGCGGCGGATGGCCCGGACAACTTCTTGTTCCGTCCGATGATGGTAAGTCCTTCTATGGTCAGCTCGCGTTCGGCGCAGGCGACCTCAGAGGTATTACATTTAACAACTATTGTAGTATATATGACCATAATCAGAAGACGTTTGTCGGAACATATGGCAGCGATGTCAGCACAACTGCTTATTCAGGCAACAGCACTCATGTTTACCAGACATACGACTACCGTGAGCCTATATCAATCATTGAGAATATTGCTGACAAGATTTACGAAGATGAGGATATGGACCTTACCTTTGCTCTTAAGTCAGGTGATATGACAGCTGCTCCGACAATTGACAGCCTGGGTTCAGGCGCATATAATCGTGCTTCAACTTGGGAGTATCTGACGGATCGTTCGGGCAAGAAGAGGGTTGACCTCAACGGCAACGCTCTCGCGACCAACTCGACAGAAACATATCGAATTGTTGCTTATTACACCAAAGCGTACAAAAATTCAGGTTCATATGACTTTGAGGATGGCTCTCGTGACGGTACGGGATACTCCGGAGAATATTCAATCAACTGGACAGTATATGACGCTACAGGCGCTTCAACAGGCGTTTCGGGTGTACTTTCAGCAGCATATACTGATGTATTCAAGTCCGAGGGAATGACATATATTGCTTCCAAGCTTATCGACGCGGGTTATCCTGTTTCGGGTAAGGCTGTCAAGATAGCCTATGAGAACCCGGGTACTTGGTCTGAAACAATCCGTTATTCAGGTCAGTGGTACGCCGATGGTATCAACACGCTTATCGAGGCGAAGACAAGAGTAGGTATCTACTCCGACGGCGCATGGCTCCCGTCTGATACTAATGCTCCCGGCTACGGTACAGCGACAATTGCCTGTCCGACAATGAACGCGGGCAAGGGCGAAAACCTTGTTCAGGAATTCAGCTCAGGCAACAGCCTTGCTAAGGTTATCAAGAGCCGCGGTACAAACGGTGAAGTACAGTTTACAGTTGACAGCACCGATAACTTCCTCGGTTGGTATCGTGAAGACGGCGAAGGCGGATTTGAACCTGTCGGTTCCAACTACAAGAACCAGACAATCACACCTTCCTTCAACGACGATATCACATACTACGCTTTCTACTCCGCTTCGGCTTCCTATGTATTTGAATACACAAGTCGTGACGGTTCTAAAAAGCAATATACAGCTAAAGGTTCAGACCTTACAGACGCAGAGCTCGCTGCGGGCGGTACACTTAACGCAAGCGCGAGAACCGCGGATATTACAAGTAAGCTTAGCGGAATTAACCAGATTAAGGTATTTAACCGCACATTTACTTACGATATTTCAAGCGCGGATACATCCAAGCCTTATGTAATCAAGTATTCGGATCCCGGAACTGAGAATACATATGATGTTGATGTATATGACGCTCCCAACTCAAAGATTGGTACAGTATCTTCCACATTTGGTAATCCCATAGATTTGTATAGAACCGCGCTTACAGGAAAGCCTGCTAACACCAATATCGACTTAGGCTCTGGAGATAATGTATTTATCGGCTGGAAGAAGTATGATACAACCGAATCAAAAGCTGTAGGTGATTACCTGTCAACTCAGCCAAACTTCGGCTACAGCGTAACAGAGGATACGAGTATCATCGCTTGCTATGGTTCGGAATCCGACAAGGAAACAGCAAGGGCTGACCTTTGGAGATCATACATCGACAAGAACGTAATTACTCAGGAACTTACAAGCGAAACAACAGGTAAGCTTTACAACGACAGCATCATAGCTTTCCGTAACGGTGTCGGCACTAATACACCGTTGCCGCTCGACGGAACTAAGGAATGCGGTATTGTAATCCTCGCTCAGACTAACGGCGCTACTACTGAGGAACAGTCACAGTTTGACACAAGAGGACAAAACAGCTTGCTGGGTTATGCTAACAACTTCAGACAGACCGGCACAACATCAGGTAAGATGAGCTCCAAGTACGGTGAGGCGTACGCGTTCTGCATTAAGGCTGAAAGTGAAAGCCTGTCGGCTTTGAATCGTGTTGACCTTTGCCAGATTCTTGACTACGCTAAGTTCGGCGGCGGCAAGTACAAGGTTATGTCCTATTATTATGACGCTTCTGTTGACGGCACAGGCGGCTATAAGTGCAGTGAAGTTGTTAACGGAACATACACAGTTAGTTAATAAGGAGGGTATTGAAAATGGAAAAAATTTATATATCTCCTGAATTTGAAGTCTTTAAAGTGGATTTGATTGAGGATGCGCTTGTTGGCGATGGAAGTTTAGAGCATCTATCAAGTCAGACAGATGAACCAGAGCTTCCGACAGGTGAATCAACCATGGAAGATTTTTAATCAACTGAAATAACTCTAATTGGCGATATGCCGCGGCTAAGCGCCGCGGCATATCCTGCATAAATGTACTCTTTTAGAGGAAAGGAGTTTTAAAATGAAACGCATTTTCGCGATTATTTTATCTCTTTTATTAATAATTTCCGCGTGTTTTTGTGTTAAAGCTGTCGATTATAGCCGCTCTTCTATAGGCGAAAAGGTTGTCTTTAAAATGGACGGCTGGGCTTATGAGAAGGTAAATAACTACGGCTACGAGATTGACGAGTATTACGGCGAAGACACAGAGCTCAACCTGCCGTGGTCGTTCGCTAAGGAGTATGTCACTTCAATCGGTGACCACGCTTTTAATGAAAACACAACGATCACTACCGTTAATTCTACAGGTAGAATTGAGTCAATCGGAGATTACGCCTTTAACGGCTGCACAGCGCTTAGTAAGGTCACTTTGTATGATTCGTTGACTACACTCGGCGTAGGAACGTTCTACGGCGACAGAGCGCTCAAGAGCATCAACCTGCAGGCTACGTCAATCACGGCTGTGCCCGCTTATTGCTTTGCCCAGTGCGGTTTGGGCTCGGCAGTCTTACCGACAACCTGCACATCTATAGGTAACTACGCGTTCTATAGCTGCTCTGAACTTTTAAGCATTTATATTCCCAACAGCGTAACTTCAATTGCCAACACGGCGTTTGATGGTTGTGATGATCTTGTAATCGTTTGCTCCGCGGGCTCTTATGCCGCTGAGTACGCCGCGGCTAAGGGCATTGACGTTATAACTGAGGATTTTCTCCTCGGCGATGTTAACAAAAGTAATACTCTGACAATCAGAGATGTTACCTGTATTCAACTTCATCTTGTTGGCAGGGAAGGCTATGTTCTTGACAATAAGGGTAAGGTTTATGCCGACGTCAACCGAGACGGAAAGGTTGGCATCCGCGACGTTACGTACATTCAGTTGTACTTGGTAGGGAAAATCACAAGCTTTGATAATCTCTTATAAACAGACAAATTAAAAGCAACCTTTGCGGTTGCTTTTTTTTTCGCGTTGATGTATAATTATTCTGTATTAGTGTTATTTTTTATGGAAGAGGTATTTATATGAAAGCTAAATCTGATTTTCTACTGAGAAAGATTTCCGACTCATATGTTGTTGTTCCCGTGGGCTCGGCTGTTGTCGATTTCAGCGGACTTGTTAATGTGAACGAAAGCGGCGCGATGCTGTTTGAGCTTTTGCAAAAGGGCTGTGAGGAATCTGACCTTGTTGACGCTTTGTTGAAAGAATATGACGTTGCCCGCGAGGTCGCTCAGGCTGACGTCAAAAAATTTGTAGCTAAAGTAAAGGACGCGGGTATTCTTGAATAAACAGATTGATCTAAAGGATATGGTTCCGATTATGCAGGAGCAGCTCGACGCGGGCAAGCCTGTGTCGTTTGTTCCGAGAGGGAAGAGTATGCTTCCGATGCTTCACGGCGGCGAGGATATGATAATCCTTGAAAAGCCAAAAGGCAGGCTGCATTTGTACGATGTCGCTATGTACTACCGCGGTGAAACCGACACATATTCTGTGCATAGAGTTGTTGGATTCAAAAAGGACGGTACATATGTGATGCTCGGTGATAATAATTTTCAGCGCGAGTACGGAATAAGAGACGAAGACGTTGTCGGCGTTGTAACGAATTATTATCATAAGGGTAAAATGCGTTCGGTGAATGATTTTACATATAGGGTGTATTGCGATTTTTGGTATTATTCGCGTCCCGCGCGTAAGCTTTGGCGCATGGCAAAAATGAGTATATCTAAAAGGGTAGGATAGGTTTTGGAAAACAATGAGAGATTTTCCCAGTCATATTTAAAGGGACTTAAAAACTTTGACAAAAAGACAACATTATGGATTGCGAAAAACGCTAAACCGCAGCTGTTGAATATATTTCTGCTCGCGGTGCTCGACGGACTGGCTGCTTACGCGGGTGTAGCTATGGCTCAGCTCGCGCGCGGTATTGTTGACTCCGCCGCTTATGACAAGGATGTCAATAAGGTAGTTTTCTTCGCGCTGCTGCTTGTGGGATTGACCGTAGCGCAGATTCTTATCAGCGTCGCTATAAGGATAACTTCGTTTAATGCCAGCGCCAAAATGGAGATTGGCATAAAATCAAGGCTGTTCAGCACGATGATTCGCAAGGACTACGCGAAAATCACTTCATACCATACAGGTGAGCTGATGAATCGTATCACGAGCGATGTGCTTGTGATTACCGACGCTGTGGTCAATATTGTTCCGAACGTCACATTCTTTATCGTAAAGCTTGTTGGTATTCTTGTTGTTCTGTTTTCGATTGACTGGCGGTTCGCTATCGTATTTGTTGTAGGCGCGGCTGTAGTTATCGGCGTTATGCTGATTTTTAAAGGAAAGCTCAAAAACCTTCACAAGCGCTCTCAGGAAACCGACGGAAAAACACGAAGCTTTATGCAGGAATCTCTCGCGAGCCTTCTTGTAATTAAAGTGTTCAATAAATATAAGAGAATCTCAGGCGAGGCGGACAAGCTTCAGTGGGAGAACTTCCGAATCAGACGCAAGCGCAACTACATCGGAATCGCCTCGTCAATGGGCTTTTCGATTTGTTTTGTAGCGGCGTACATGTATGGACTGGTATGGGGCTCGTTTATGATTCTGTCGGGCGCGATTACCTACGGTATTCTGACTGAGATTCTGTCGCTTGTTTCTCAGATTCAGTCGCCTGTAAGAGGTCTTACATCGATACTGCCGCAGTATTATCAGGCGCTCGCTTCCGCTGAGCGTATTATGGAAATCGAGGAATTCCCCGAAGAACATCAGATTGACGAAAACGCCGAGGTTGACCTTAATGAACTCTATTCAAAGCTTGATTCCATTGAGTTTGATAATATAACATTCAGCTACGGACGCGACACTGTGCTTGAGCAGACCAGCCTCAGCATTAAAAAGGGCGATTTTGTTGTTATCACGGGTATTTCGGGAATAGGCAAAAGCACGCTCACAAAGCTGCTGCTCGATGTATTCCCCGTAAGCGAGGGCGAAATCTATTTGAAACTCAAAGACGGCGAGAAGGTTATGGTGGACAGAAACGTGCGCGGAATGTTCGCCTATGTTCCACAGGGCAACTTCCTGCTGTCGGGTACAATAAGAGAGAATATTTCTTTTGTACGCCCCGAGGCTACTGATGAGGAAATAATGAAAGCGGCAAGAATCGCCTGTGCGGACTTTATTGACGAGCTGCCCGACGGACTGGATACGCTTTTGGGCGAAAAGGGTATGGGCTTGTCTGAGGGACAGGTTCAGCGTGTGGCTATAGCCAGAGCTATATTGTGTAACGCTCCGATGATTATTCTTGACGAGGCGACCTCAGCCTTGGATGAGGCTACAGAGCTTCGCCTGCTCCATAATATCGAAAGCTTTAAGAATAAAACCTGTATTCTTATCTCTCACAAAAAAGCCGCTAATCAGGTGTGCAATAAAGAAGTAAGAATCGAAAACAAAAAAATAATAGTAAAAGATATTTAAAATCAATTAAAAAAGGACTTGTTCAAAACTCTTTGAACAAGTCCTTTTAGCTTTATTTATTATCGATATGTACATCAAGCTGATTGTAGGGGATAATCAGGTTGTTCGCGTCGAGGTCTTTCTTGATGTTTTCGGTCAGGCTGTAATACACCTGCCAGTAATCCCTGAAGTTAACCCAGCATCTCGCGATTGCTTCAATTGAGCTGTCCTGATATTTTTCGAGCCTTACTACAGGCGTGAATTTCTCGATGTTTAAAATAACCTTGTCGGTGTTTCTCATTCGCTTAACAACAATTTCCTTCACCTTATCAAAGTCCGCGTCGTATGAAATAGGGATAAACACCTGAACTCTGACCTCGGGATTAGTGGTGAAGTTGTTGACTTTAGTAGTGGTGATGTTGCTGTTTGGAATAATGACGTTTGTGTCGTCGTAGGTGCGTATGTAGGTGTGCATCAAATCTATTTTTTCAACATAACCGCGGTGCTCGTCAAACTCGATAAAATCATTTGTCTTGAACGGACGGGTAAAAAGAATCACAACTCCGCTCGCTATATCAGACAGGCTGTCTTTAAGAGCCAGCGCGAACGCCGCCGCTACGGCTGAGAAGCTCGCGATTATACCTGTCGTAGAAATACCAAGATTTGACAAAGCGCTGATAATGACAATGATATAGCCGATTATACGGATTACTCTTTTAAAGAAGTTAATAAGCGATATGTCGACGTTGGTTTTCTTCATCGCCTTGCCAAACAGATAGGCAATTAATCTTGATAGTATTATACCGATTATAAGTATCGCTAAAGAGCCCGCGATTTTCAGCATAAAATCAAATGAAATGTTCCATATTTTATCTATTTGCATTTAATCACCTTGTTTGTTTAATTTTTGGCTATGTTTAACTGGATTTGTGTGGCGTCATTAATGTTGATTTTGCCGTCGTTATTATAGTCGGCGTTGGTCAACTGGTCGGCGTAAAGATCCTCTCTTAAACCGACAAGATGAAGCTGAATGAGCGTAACGTCGTTAATATCAACTGTTTCGTCAAGATTAACGTCGCCTTTATGTGTAGTATCGGTTGTGAAGTTCGTTATGGCTTTTATGACAAAAGTTCCGCCGATGTCATCGTGGTTATAGGTAAGGAAATAATCTCTTAAGTCTAACATTTCATTATTGTATTCAATAAACGAATTGCCCTCTTTGCATTGGTCGCGGAAGAATATTATCTGGGTATCGGGGTCTCTAAGCCATTCGCTTACGCCGATTCCGCATCTTCTGTCATTGGCGCTGTTGTCGAGCTCAACGGCAATCGCCGCTTTTGCTTTCGGAACAATATAGTCTTCAAAATCAGAGCAGATATATCCTCTGTAATCCACAACTCCCTCGCTCAGTTCTGTCCATTGTGAGCGGTCTTTGACGGGCGCGCCGCTCGGATTCAGCGGAACATAATATGTTTTATAGCTCGCTCCCTGAGAGTTTGTTTCGAAAATTACCTTATCGAGTTTGTTGCCGTTTTGAGAAAAATCAAAAACATTAAAATATGTCTGTTTGATTTTGTTTACATACTCAAACTCATATGTAGCTCCGTAGATTTCGTTCTGATACAGGTGGTCGTCTTCTGTGATTTTTTGGAAGCTTTCTACGCTGAATCCTTCATCAAAAATCTCGCTGTTGAGGAGAAAGTGGTCTTCGTATGAAATCCAGAGGTAACCGTCTATTGTGTTGTAGCCTTCACCCCAGCTGTTCTTGCATAGCCACGCTCCGTCGTTTTCGGGTTGATAGTTACCCGTGAAGTTATCCTTGCTGTAGTTGTCGTCCCAACCGACTATCGAGATTGAGTGGCCGCTGATTACGCCTATTGAATCTGTTATGAAAAACGCGTTTCTGTCCACGCTTCTGCCAAGCGAGTTGTTGTTGTAGTTTGCGGTGACTGCTCCGCTTTTCATAATGGATTTTTTAATATCCGTTCTGTCTGATTTATTTAAAAACCTGATACCCGTTGCGCCGTACTGTACATCAGTCTCTGCGTTTTTCGCTACAGGACCGCTCCAGCTTGTGAAGTATCCTACGGATATTGAGGTGTACCCCGAGTCTCCCGCGGATCTCTGCCAGCCTTCGCCATCGTCGGTTCTGCATCCCCACAGGTCAATCGCGTTAGGAGAAAGATCGCCGAAGAAGGAGCCGTTCTTGAGCATAAGCGTCTCAAAAGTAGACACAGAGGAATAAGCCCAGCAGAGGTTGCCGCCCGTCTGGTTCTTGACGGATGTTGTGTATCCCAAATCAGCCGAGCTGTAGCTTGAGGGCAGCTCGTCGTCTTCGGGCTCAACCTGTGAGCTTTCTGAGCTTGCGTCGTTTTGTGTATCGGGAGCAATCTCGTTGACCGCGGTGTCGTATTTTTTGACCTCAGCGGCGTTTGCGGAAATCCCCGACACAGAAACCATGCAAATTATTAAAATTGTGGTAAACAAAACAATAATCTTTTTCATACTTTTATTATATCAGTAAAGAAAAATAAAGTAAAGTCTTTCTTTTGTGAAGCTTTTGTGAAAAAACAGTATATTAGTTTCTTGTTTTTACCATAATATAGATGTAATACTATATAACGGAGTGAAAATGTGGAGCGAAGAACAGATTTGGCTGTTGAGGCGAGAGAACTCGCGGGGGAGGACATCAGCGGAGTAGAGTACACAAGCCGCACAGAAAGCGGAGTGATAGTTTCAAAGCTGATTGTAAAAAACCACAGCGCGAGCGTTAAGCTCAAAAAAGAAATCGGAACGTATATTACAATAGATGTTCCCGCTATGACTGATAACTTTTTAAGTACTGACGAAAGAATAACACTGATTGGCAGAGAGATTCGCAGACTGTTGCCTGTTAACGGGCTGGTGCTTGTATGCGGGCTGGGTAATTCAGA
>JAHLAX010000137.1 GCA_020625875.1 bacterium
AAATTTTTTAGGCACATTTAGGCACATTTTCAAAAAACGTTACACTTTTAATATTTTTAAGCCTTTTAGGCACATTCTTTTGAAGAAACGTGCCTAACTTTTTTAAGCCATTTTTCACTAAATTTTGTCCCATGAGCACTTTTTACACGCCATATTTTCGGACAAATTATCATCACGAATCTTTCTTAAATCATGGCAATTGACACACTCACAAACCAAATAATAATGTCTATTTGTCTTTGGATTGCTTGCTTCACATTCTAGTATAACCTTATAATCCCCATACCTGTGACCTATCTTATTAGCCCTCTTTGGTCCTCTCATGCCCATCGTCAAATCCTCCCCGCTACTCCTTTAAGCCTTGTCAACCTTCTCAATCATCCCTTCAAGTTTAAGCCTCTCATCAACATAATCCAAACGCTTCGATTCATACTTTTGCATACCGGCATCCCCATCGAACATCTCAAGATAAGCGTGCTTCGAATAGTCCCGCCAAGCCCAATCGAGCCCCTCAATCTGAACCTTTAAACTTCTAATATAAGCATCTTTATTCATCTCATTAACTACCATAATAATACCTCCAAAATCTAAAATATAAAAAGAGAGAGGAGCAGTTTAAACCACTCCTCAACATCCTCAAAAATCAACTTTTTATATAGCGTCATTTCGGAATTGATCCAAAATATACTTCGATTCATCAGGATTCGCTATCAACACGTCGCAATACTTGTCTTCATCAGTCTTAACTGTGTAAACTGCATCGCCAACACGCAAACCCATCTGTTCAACACCTTTAACGATGTTGTTGATCTTTTCCGATCTAACACGAGTCTCTCTAGATTCGTTAAGCTCGTTCGAATATAAACTCCCCTCTCTAGTCATAAATGCATGCTTCTCATGGTTATTATAGCGATTTTGATCAACTTCTTCTCCATCAACCGACATACCGCCTTTAGTCTTAGCGTACGCAACACCACCAGATACCGCTGCTACCACAATATTACTTGCGATAATAGTCAGTACCGGATGACGCCGTGTAAACGCCACAACTTTTGCAGTTTTGTCAGCAACGGCTTCCTTGAACTTCTCAAACTTTTCACCCATAATAAAACCTCCATAAAGTAAAATATTAGCATTTATCTGCTATAATAGGAGCAGTTTAAATTGCGATAATTACGAAAAATATAAAAAGGAATGGCAGCTGTAATAGCCACCAAACCCTTTGCTTTTAATCTATATAGTCTTTATTAATCCTATCCAGGAGCGCATCCTCTTTATAGAAAAGCGCCCTTGAAGCCTTCTTGAGCCACCACATCGCCTGCGGGATGAGTAACCCAATACCGATCACAAACGAATCGTTTCCGCAGTAGTGCCACCAGTCAGTGCTCTCATAAAGCACATCACTGATAAACGCACCAAGCGGTACGATCAATGCATTCAGCACCAGGTGACAGATCACCATCAGTACGATGTAAAATGCTCTTTTAATCTTCATAGCCTTTTTAGTCATTTAGACCATCTCCCTTAATAGATTATTCGAGGGTCTCTCCCTCTCTATTAAGGAGAATGCAAATCGTGCGAATGGGTAAAAAAGGAAGGAGCATGTAGCTCCAACCCTTTAATCAAGGCCACCATCGTTCTTCAATTGTTCAATAAATTCGCCAATAGTGTAATCACCAATCTGTATATCCATCGCCTGGTCATACAACTTTAGAACCTTTAATGGTAATAATATCGCCATTTCAGCTGTGTACCATATTTGCGCCAAACAAGCGTCATCTTGTTTA
>JAHLAX010000236.1 GCA_020625875.1 bacterium
CAACGAAGTCTAAAACTCTCGTTTTTACATCTGATACATCTAGTCCCGTAATCGAAGAAACCAGTTGTAGTACGTAATCTATTACAACCTTAATTTTATCACCGATAACTGAAAAAACACCGGCTAAACCTCCGCCAGCATCATTATACGATTTTATAGTTCCGCTAATATCTATAAAATCCCTAAAAAAGTCAACGATCTTTTGAACAACCTTTGAAACTTTTTCAAATATAGGAGTAAGTTTTTCAGCTACTTTTCCGCTTTCTGCTAAATTAGTAAGCCAATCTCCTAAATTCGCCGTAGCATCTAATATACTGTCAGATCCATCACTGAACCGCTTGAACAAATCTTTTATCGGAATCAGTACAGCATCTAATACTTGCTTAATTATTTTGAATACGGAAAACAAACCTTTAAAAGTTCTTTTGATTCTATCGGCTTGCTCTTCTGAAATCTTTAATTTTTCAGTAAAATCTTTTATGGCAGCGGTAATGTTATATATATCTTGAGCCGTTTTAGGAGGAAAAACTTCTCTAAAAGCCTCTTTTATCGGAGCTAATATCTCTCCTAAATAACGCCAAACATTATTAAAAGCTTCTAAAAGATTCTGTCTTCCGGATAACCCTTCAACCGCGCTAGAAGCGTCTGCTAAATCGAGAATCAAATTTTCAAGAGCTTCGTCGCCATTTGATACTTCTTTAGCCCATTCTTCAAACTTTTTACGATTTTCTTCTTTAACCTTAGAATCTTCCTCTTCGGCGTTTACAAGATCCCACATCGCAGACACCGAATCTTCAGTGGCCCCGGTTAAACTAGCAACATAACTAACCACGTCTCCCTGTTTAAATTCTGACGTGGCCTCGGATATTCCGTTGGATAATTCTAATAATCCGATAAGAGCTTTATGGGTCCATCCAATATTCGCATATCCATTATTCTCAAGATTCTTAAGAGACTTTATGTAATTATCAACTTCGGAAGAACTTGCGCCATATTCTTTTGAGAGTTTTCTAAGCTCCGATGCCTGCTCCTGCGTCATCTTGAACGTATTCACGAAATAATCGTCTAAATTTTTAGAAGTTACGAAATCGATTCCGTTTCCAACTTCTAATAAGTCTCTCGTCATTTCGTAATAAGCCCAGTGACCTTGGCCAAACACACGGGTCATCGTTCCGATGAAGCGACTGCTGCTGTAACCGTATTCGTCGCCGACTGCTTTTATCATTCGAATATCTTCTTCGGATGCGTTTGTCAATTTAGCTACATATTCTATTATCGAATCCGTCGATGCTCCAACTATTTCGGTTGTCCCTGGAACTTCGGAATTCATTCTAGTAAAATGCTGAAGAAGATTCGCAAGACGAGTATCGCCATTAGCAAGTTCCTTAGCTAAATCGTTTGCCTCATCTGAGAAGAAGCCAAATTCTTTAGCAGTTTCTGATATCCGAGTAGTAATATCTTTTGACCCGCCAGTTAATCGGCTAAAATATTCGTTTATGGTTATTTCAGACTCTCCAAGAGCTTCTGAAAGTTTTTCATTAAAATCGTTTATTGGTTGAGCAAATAAGTCATAAAAACGGTTTGCTAAATCGGTCCACAACTCAGTAGCTTGCTCGTAATTACCAAATACGATTTCGAATGTTTGCATGAAACCGGAAGCTACCGCCTCCTTCACCGAATCAACAGTATCTCGCCAAGATCTTGCTTCCTGAGCAGCTTTAAAAGCCTTCAAACCAAATTCGTCTATTTGGCCGCCCATTTCTTGTATGGCTTGGCTAGCTGTTATTCCGCGTTCTTCTGCATATTTATATATATCGTCTATCGCTGCGCCATATTCATTGAAAACTTTCATCATGACGTCAGAAGTAAACCATGCTTCTTGCGTAAGATGGTCCGCGAACTGATC
>JAHLAX010000153.1 GCA_020625875.1 bacterium
CTGCGGCGCTGTCGAGCGCTTCTTTCCACTTATCCGCATTATCCCCAAACGCCTCAGCCATCTTCTCGAATACGTTCTTCCGACCAGACACGCCGAACATCTCTCCGCCAAAAATCATTCCGAACTTGTTAATCTGGTCCTTTGCGTCGTCGGAGAAGGAAAGCTTGCCCTCGTCGTCAAAGAGGTTTCCGGATATAGCGTTAAGGTTCAGGCCGATCTGCTTGATCTTTTCAATAAGGCCATCTACGCCCTTCGTAAGATATGTGACAATTGGATTCTTGTCGTCCTCGTACTTCTCGAGCTGCTCGTCAATCTTCGCTAATTCCTTTTGGAATTTGGAAAGAGAAATCTCGCCAGCCTCAAATTGGGCTGTAACCATCGCCCTCTCGGCTTTAGCCACCCTTCTCGCCGACTCAAGAGACATCATTCCAACAGACTCAAAGAACAAGCGGTAATCGCGCTTCAGCCGGAAGAGGTTAAGTTCCTTCTCCCTGTTGATTCCCTGCTCTGCGGCTTCAACCCTGGCCTTTGCGGCGTCTGTTGCAGCCTTCTTATCCTTAATTGCCGCATTGTTGTTAATGCCTTCTATCTCGAGCGCGAGACCTTCGCGCAAGATTCTTATATCCTCGTCGGCCTTATTCTCAATATCAACACGTTTCTGGCTAATCTCATCGAACTTCATCAGAAGTTTCGAGTAACTCTTCAGAACATCCGCGTTATACTTTTCGCTCTCCGTTGCGGCGGACTTCACGACATTACGGAGCTTCTCTGGAACCTTATCTAGGTTCTTCAGGAGATACTTGTAGTCACCGGACTCAAACGCCTCGCGAATCTTGTCGTTCAGCGATACAAATTCATTAGCATCAAGCGTGTTCAGCGCATCGCTCAACTGCTTCTGAATCCTGTTCCTGAAGTCTTCTCCAACGCTACCGTAAACAGAAACAGAAAGATTCATTGCGAGGTCCTTATCGCCGGTCAAATCCAGTATATTCTTATAGAAGTTCCTCGCCGCCTCGGATTGCTTCAACTCCTCCGACGTCTTTTTAAGTTGCTCCTCAACACTCCGCTTCAGCTCATCAAACCTAAGATTCGATATCTCGGTATCCAGGGCACGCTGCATGTCAAGGAGCGTCTTATCCTTCGGCGCTTTTGCTAACTTTTTAGCAACATCATCACGCATCTTCTGGAGTTTCGCGATGGTGTTGTTGAGGTTTGGTTCCCACCCCTGAAGCTGCGGGAAGAGAACGCCGAGCTCCTTCAGCGCCTGTTCTTCCCCGAGGTATTTCCGGAGATCGATGAACTTCTTATAAGCATTGGTAATCTCCGAGATATCCTTCTTGAGGTCAGAAAGACGCGTATCTCTCGGGGTCCTTTCCTTCTTGCCCCAAACAAGCTTGAAGAACTCGCGAATAAGTTCAAGGCCCTGAAACTTATCGTTTGCCGCCTGAAGATTCTTTTCCCAGTCTTTTACAGTATCAGAACCCTCCTTCCTTGCGTTTTCAAGACCAGCCTCAAGCCCCGAAATGTCCTCCTTCAGCTTTTTCCATTCCTTCTCAAGGTCTGTAGACACATCATAAATTCTGTGCCATCCCTCAAGTTGTTCCGGAGTAAATAGTTGTATACCCTTGTAATTCTGCATCTTCATGAGCTTGTCCTTCCAAGAGGATACGATCTCATCCATATCCTCTTCGCTCCCATAAAGCGCCTTGCGAAGATTCTTAATGGAGCTCTCTAACCCATCAGCGCTTTCCTTAGCCTTGTCATACGCCTCATCGGCTTCATTCATAGCTCGCTCAGCCTTCTTCAACGCTTCGGAAACCCAATCATACTCGCTATCGCCATAAAGGGCTTTTGTGAACCAATTCCGGCCCTTTTTGCCCTTACTGGCGAGAACGTCCAGATAATTCTGAAGCTCGTTGTAATATACAGTGGCGTCTATCTTTGCCTGCTCCTTTACGTCGAGGTCTGATTTCGCGTTATCAAACTGGGACTCCTTCGCCTTTAGTTCTTCTTCCTTATTTTTCTTTATCCTGTTAAGCCTCTTTTCCTCCTCTTCATTGATTCCCTTGACGAGCTCAAGTTGATCCTTAAGAGGAAGATTAGCATCATTAAGCTTCTCCTTATATTCCGGGAATTCTGCGGAAAGCTTCTTTATTGTTCTTGCCAGCGTCTCGTTCTGCGCGGCGTTTCTCTCTTCCTCTTGGATAAGGCTAGTGTACGCCTCTGTCAGACTTTTTATGCGCTCGCTGTGCTTATTCGCCGCATTTACCTCGTCCGCCGCCTTATTAAACGCGTTCGTTGCATCGACAGTTTCATCTGTTTTCTTTTTAAATTGAGTCAACGCAGCGACGACACCAAGAATAGCAGCGCCGACTACGAGATATGGATTCGTAAGCATGGCGACCTTAAGGCGACCAAGCGCCCTGGATAAAGCGTTTGTCCCAATCGTAGCCTGAGTCGTAGCGGCTGTTAGCATCTTTTCCGCCACTGTCTGCCCGTATATCTTTCCGATAAGTTTACTTACGTTCCTGGTTCGAAGAGCCTC
>JAHLAX010000054.1 GCA_020625875.1 bacterium
ATTCATCAGCTTCCGCTGTCGGCTCAACAGTATTCAACTTTCCGCCTAAATAATCCTGCTTTATTCTAAGGCGGTTGAGCTTGAATTCCTCGCCCTGCAAAAGCGCGTCCGAGGTGAATACGATTTTTTTAATCTCTGAACTTAAATTGAGAGCGGACAGCTTCTTTTTGATTTCGCTCTCAATTTGCGCGAGCGTATCAGCGGTGATGAACTTATTAACCGAGGCTATCATCACGGGAATATCCGCGCCGCCGTCCTTGACTCCCAAAAGGCATACGCCGCCGAGCTTGTCGATGCTGTCAAACTCGGGCTCGATAAGGTTTGGGTTGAGGTTCTCGCCTGTGGGCGAGATGATGAGGTCGTCCTTCCTGCCGAGGATTCTGTAGCGTCCGTCCTTGCATTCGGCAAGGTCGTGTGTGTTGAACCACTCGGGAGTTTTCTTTTTTTCTCCGTTTTCGATTATGTAACGCGCTATACCCTTGCCCTTTACCAGTAACTCGCCGTTTTCGTTGATTTTGTATTCAGTAAAAGACATCGGTTTTCCTACAGAGCCGCCGTTAAGTATTTTTTTATCTGATGAAAGCTCAACCGAGGTTATTCCGATTTCGCTCATTCCGTAGCCGTTAGCAAGTCTGTATCCGATTGCGTTGAAAAATTCCAATACCTCTGTTGAAATGCTGCTGCCGCCCGTTATCAAAAAGCTGATACTGTCGCCGAAAATATTTTCGCGGACTTCTTTGAACGCGAGTTTTGAGAACAGGCTGCCGATAATCGGCGCGCCGCTCGTCTTTCGGGCGAGCTTCATTCCTTTTTCAAACTTTTTAACGGTTTTTTCGCCGCGGTTTTTAATACCGCGCATAGCTTCCTTATATACTGTTTCCCAGAACAGCGGAACGGCAAAAATATGGGTAACCTTGTGGCGCTTTACTGTGTTGACTATCGTCTGCGGCGCCATATCGTTGAGCTGTACGAAGGTCCTTGAGAAAAACGCGAACCATATGTAAACCGCGACCAGTCCGAAAATATGATAAAACGGCAGGAAAGTCAGCTGCTTCAACATACCGTTATAATGCTTTTTTATCAGCTTGCATTCTTTGATAATGCTGTAGCTGTCGAATACCTGATAATAGAATTCCTCGGCGGTGTAGGCGCAGATTTTTACGCTCGCCGAAGTGCCCGAGGACATAACGAGAATTTCCTTGCCAAATTCTTCCGATATTATGCTGAGTTCTTCGCTGTCGGACTTTATATCTTCGGCGTTTATAGTCTTGACAGGATAAGCTTTGCCGTCCGATATTACAGCTTTGGCTTGGGCGTCGCCAATTGCCTGCTTAGCCAGACTATCGCTGAGGCGAAGGTTTATCAAAAGCGGGTTGAACCCCGCAACAATAATCGCCCAGAAAAGCTCAATCCAGCCGAGCGAATTATCCATAGCGAGCCCTACAACCGAGCCCCGCTCCAAATCTGCCAGAGCGCTTTTGAGTACATAAGCGCGCTTGAGGATATTGCTGTGCACCTGACCGTAGGTAAAGGTCTTTATCCTGTAGCCCTCGCTCTTTTCGTACATAGTGTTGTCACGCTCTCGGAACATCAACTCGAACAGAGAACAGAACGAGCGCTCCATCTTTTTGAAGTCCGCGAGCTTTGCTTCTACAAAGGAGTCGATGCTATTAAATTGTCCCAGACCGTAATCCTTCATAGTTATCATCCTTTTATTGCGATTTTTACATACGCATACAAAATTAATATTATCACAAATTCATTTATAAATCAATATTTTTTGACAAATATCGTATGGTAAAACAAACCGATGTGTCTTTCTTTATTATTGACGTAAAGCGATAAAAACGTTATAATATAAGTTAGTGTTTTGAAAAGGGGCATAAGTATGATTTATAACAACGTGCTTGAGGCGGTAGGTCAGACTCCGCTGATAAGACTTAATAATATGACGTCGCCCGACAGCGCTGAGATTCTCGTGAAGTTCGAGGCGCTCAACGTGGGCGGTTCGATTAAAACCCGCACGGCTCTCAATATGATTGAACAGGCCGAAAAAGAGGGAAAAATTAATAAGGATAGCATAATCGTTGAACCCACCAGCGGAAACCAGGGTATTGGGCTTGCGCTTGTGGGCGCTGTTAAGGGTTATAGAACAATTATCATTATGCCCGACTCAGTCAGCGAAGAACGCCGCAAGTTGATTCGCCACTACGGCGCTGAGGTTAAGCTTATACACGACGCGGGCGACATCGGCGCGTGTATAGACGAATGCCTCAAAACCGCTCTCAGAATGAGAGATAAGGACTCGAGAGTATTTGTACCTCAGCAGTTTGAGAACATTAACAATGTTATGGCGCACAAAAAATACACCGCTCTCGAGATTATGCAGCAGGCGGCTAAGCCGATTCACGGCTTTTGTTCAGGCATCGGCACAGGCGGCACGATTACGGGTATGGGCGAGGTTTTCAAAGCTCAGTACCCCGACATAGAAATCTGGGCGGTTGAGCCCGAAAACGCCGCGATACTCGCTGGCGGTACAATCGGCACTCACCTGCAGATGGGTATCGGCGACGGTATTATTCCCGATATTCTAAACCGTGACATCTATGATGAAATATATGTAGTGACAGACGATGAGGCTCTCGAAACCGCAAAGCGCCTTGCTCGAGAGGAAGGATTGATGTGCGGGATTTCCGCGGGCACAAATGTCGCGGCGGCGCTTAAATTAGCTAAAAAGCTCGGCAAGGGCAAGACGGTTGTCACCATACTGCCCGATACAGCTGAAAGATATTTTTCAACACCGCTTTTTGAAGAATAAGGAGAACACTATGAAGCTTGAACCGATTATCGTATCTTTGCTTGACACAGACTTATACAAATTCAATATGGACCAGGTCATTTTCCATAAGCACACAGATCTCAGCGGCGAATACTACTTTAAATGCCGCAACGAGAATATTGTGTTTACGAAGGAAATGCTTGACGAAATCAACGACCAGATTGACCACCTCTGTTCTTTGAGGTTCCACCACGATGAGCTTGATTATATGCGCTCAATCCGCTTCATCAAGTCTGACTACGTTGAGTTTCTGAGATTGTGGAGACCTATCCGCGAGTACGTTACAGTTGAGCTGTCCGACAGCGGAGAGCTTTCAATCGCAGTAAAAGGACCCCTGTTCTCAGCTATGCAGTTCGAGATTTATCTGCTTGAGATTGTCAACGAGGTTTACTTCAGAATGAAGTACGATTACGCTCAGCTCAAAAAATCCGCCGAGGAAAAGCTCGATAAAAAAATCGCGGACTTCAAGAGCGGCAAATACACCTTCAAGTTCGCTGAGTTCGGCAGCCGAAGAAGGCTCTCGCGCGAATGGGAGGGCGAGGTTATAAAGAGGTTTATTGACGAGACCGACAACTGCGTCGGAACGTCAAACGTGTATTTCGCCAAAAAATATAACATAACACCCATAGGTACATATGCTCACGAGTTCGTTCAGATGTATCAGGGTATCGATAAAATTCCGCTCGCGTTCACAAACTACTACGCGATGAAGGACTGGTACGAGGAGTACGACGGCGATAACGGAACGGCGCTGACCGACACCGTTACAACTGACCTTTTCCTGCTCGATTTCAATCGCTCAATGGTCAACAACTACTCGGGCGTGCGCCACGATTCGGGTGACCCGTACGAGTGGGGCGAAAAGATAATAAAGCATTATGAGAGCTACGGAGTGAATCCGCAGTGGAAGCAGCTTCTGTTCAGCGACAGCCTCAATTTTGACAAGGCTCAGGAGCTTTATGATTACTTCAAGGACAGAACAAAGGTGGCGTTTGGTATAGGTACTTTTGTTTCTAACGATACATTCGCCGAGCCGCTCAATATCGTAATTAAGCTCCAGTATGTAAACGGCAGACCTGTAGCGAAATTGTCCGATACCTCGGGCAAGTCGATGTGTATGGACGAAAAGTATCTAGACTATCTCAAGGCGTCTGTTGATTTCAGAATCAACAGAGTTCAAATGGGGGACTAACAATGTTTAACGCTGAAAAAGTTAAAAACGAATGTGTACAGTGGATAAGAGATTTCTTTGAAAAAAACGGCAAGGGCTGTAACGCCGTTGTCGGCATCTCGGGCGGCAAGGACAGCTCGATTGTCGCCGCGCTCTGCGTTGAGGCGCTCGGCAAGGATAGAGTTATCGGCGTGCTTATGCCCTGCGGCGAACAGGCTGACATTGATATGGCAAAGCTGCTGGTTGAAACACTCGGAATTAAACACTATATCATAAACATCAAGGACGCGGTTGACGGTATAATTAAAAATATTCCGTTTGAGCTTCAGCCCCAGAGTCTTACAAATCTGCCCGCCAGAATCCGTATGTCAACTCTGTACGCGGTATCTCAGAGCAACAACGGCAGAGTCGCGAACACCTGCAACCTCTCTGAGGACTGGGTGGGTTATTCAACCCGCTACGGCGACGCCGCGGGCGATTTCAGCCCCTGCTCTCACATCACCGTTCAGGAGATGAAGCAAATCGGCAGGCTCATAGGGCTTCCCGATGTGTTGATAGATAAAGTTCCGATTGACGGCTTGTGCGGCAAGACAGATGAGGAGAACCTCGGCTTCACTTACGCCGAGCTTGACCGTTATATCCGCACGGGCGAGATTGACGACCTCGATAAAAAAGCGAAGATTGACAGACTGCATCAGCTTAATCTTTTTAAGCTCGAGCTTATGCCGTCGTTTAAACCTGAGCTTTAGGGTGAAATTATGAGCGCTAAACCATATGAGCTCGGCATAATTGTCGGGCGGTTTCAGACCTTTCATACGGGGCACGAGCAGATTGTCGGCAAGGCGATTGAACTGTGCGAAAGCGTCGGGCTGTTCGTAGGCTCATCGCAAGAGTCGGGAACGCTCAAGAATCCATTTTCGTATGAAACACGCAAAAGAATTCTTGATACAATTTTCGGCGATAGTGTAAAGATTTTTCCGCTGCCCGATATTGGAGTTGGCAACAACGGCGCTTGGGGAGAGTATGTTCTCAAAAACGTCAAGGACCGATTTCAAAGAAGCCCCGACCTGCTTGTTTCGGGCAAGGAGGAGAGGCGCGTCAGCTGGTTTGACGGCATTGAGGGCGTTTCGGTTTCTGAGCTATATGTGCCCAAGACGATTGATATCTCCGCCACCAAGATGCGCGAGTTTTTTATAAACGACGAGTTTGAAGAATGGAAGAATTACACAAATTCGAAGCTCTGGAGCGAATACTCGACGCTCAGAGCCGAGGTGCTCAACTCGAAAGATAATCTTTTTACAGACAGTATGTGAAAAAGCACTTGAAACTAATTATAAAATGGTATAGAATATTTATTGTAAATAACGGAGGCTTAGCTCAGCTGGTAAGAGTACTTGCTTGACATGCAAGGGGTCACTGGTTCAAGTCCAGCAGTCTCCACCAAAAAAGAAGGCACTCTTCACGAGTGTCTTCTTTTTTCGATTAGATAAAAGACTGCTGGACTTGAAAGGCGGAAAAAGCAAAAGGTCCAGTGTGACCTTTTGCCCGCCGTTGGGTTTAACGCGAGGTGTAGCTAAGCACCGCTTTAACAAGCGAGGCAGGAGCTTTTGGGAAACAAAACATAAGCAGTCTCCACCAAAAAAGAAGGCACGCTTCACGAGTGTCTTCTTTTCGCCCTAAAGTCCTTGTTTTTATTGATTATCGTATTGCGTAATTAATTAAAACTGTGATATTATATTATTAATGTATATTAACTCGGGAAACAGGCGTAACGGAGGATAATATGAGCATCAAAATCGAAAAAATTGTGACTGACACATTCGAAATGAAATATTTTAAATTCGGCGAAGGGGAGAGGACCGCTGTCATCCTCCCGGGGCTAAGCGTCAAGAGCGTTATGAACTCCGCCGACAGTGTGGCGTCCACATATAGAAAGATGCGTGAAGACTATACTGTGTATGTTTTTGACCGCCGTTCTGACTGCCCCGCAAGTTATAGCATACGCGATATGGCTGACGATACCGCGCGGGCCATTGATTCGCTCGGACTGAAAAACATATACCTTTATGGAGTTTCTCAGGGCGGAATGATTGCTCAATATATCGCGCTAAATCGTCCCGACCTTATTCAAAAGCTTGCGCTCTGTTCCACTATAGCTAGGATAACCGAGGATAATTCTCGTGTTATAAAAGAATGGATAAAATACGCCGAGCTTAGAGACGAAGAATCGTTGAACAGACGTGTGATAGAGGCATTGTTTTCCGAAAAATTCAGCGAAAAATACGGTGAATATATTATGCAGTTGATGCGCGGCGCGAGTGAGGATGAACTCGAGAGATTTGTTATCCTCGCGAAAGGCTGTGAAGGTTTTGATGTTTATGACAGACTGGACGAAATAAAATGTCCCGCGCTCGTAATAGGCAGCAAAGCCGATAAGGTGTTTGATTTTAAATATATCGCCGAGCTCGCCGAAAAAGTAGAAGCACGGATGAAAGTATTTGAAGAATACGGTCACGCCGTGTACGACGAAACACCCGACTGCCTCAATGAAATAATAGAGTTTTTTAAATGAATTGAAATAGGAGTACACATCAGTGTACTCCTATTTCAAAATGGTTGCGGAGGAATACGCTCCATCTTTACGGCACGTTACGTTTCGCTTGAAGAATCGGCACAAAGCTATGCCTCGTATTAAATCCAACGGCGGGAAAACGGTCACGCAGGACCGTTTTCTTAATCCGCCTTTCAAGTCCTTCCTCTTATCAATAAATTAATAACGGAGCACTCGGTTGAGTACTCCGTTATCAAACTGGTTGCGGAGGAAGGACTTGAACCAACGACCTCCGGGTTATGAGGGGGAACCGTTAGTTTTTGCCGTGTTTAGTGTGATGTATTATAGATTTGTCTAGTGAAGTGTAGTACGTCAGTAATTAAGTGCAGATTGGTGCAGTTAAGTACAGTTAGGGGGAAAATAGGGGGAAATGTTATGAATCTGTTTTGTTAATGAGAGTGTCTATGACTATTAAAGCAAAGCCGTCCCCGCTACCTTTATCTCAGACGGCTGTAAACAAAAATCTAATAGTTTTTATCATGGATAAGTGTTGTTGATTTCGCTACACTTATCCTGTTTTTTATATAGCGAATTGTGCATTTGTACAAAAATGTAAAAAGCATCAAAAATAGCCTGTTTTTTGTAAACACACGCTCCTTGTTTATGACCAGTATTATTATAACACTCAGATAAATCGAAAGGGGGTAAGTGTTGTGGTATATGAAAATAATACAATTCTTTTTTCTTGATTCTCTTTACGTTACATTAGACGAAAAAATTAATAATGTAAATTGAGTAATAATAATTTGAATTTGTGTATGTATAAAAGAATGTATTAAAGCTATTGGTAAAATAATGAATACTAGTGTCGATAATTCATATAATGCAAGTATCATTGTTTATCAAAAATAAAAGGAATTTGTAATATCAATTTAAATTATTATGAAAAAACAAATTATTTGTAGAATTGTGCATATTATAAAAATAGAGTTACCAAGTATTTCCTTTCAGTATTTTACATATTCAATTAGAAATCTGAATTGAAAGGAGAATTGTTTGATAATATCTGATTGAGTGTGAATATAACAGAAAGACTAACTATTAAAAGTCAATAGGGAAATTAAAAGTTTTCCACAAAACTAAATATTCAAAAACCGACACGACAAAAAGAGCAACCGAAAAGTTGCTCAAAGAACAAGGTTAACAAAGGAATAAGTTATCGGCAATAGTCCTCGCCGGTAGCTTCCAAATGGTAGATAACTCTGACAAGCTTTTTGCAGGCGTGAGAAATTGCTACGTTGTAATGCTTACCTTCGCTGCGTTTTTTAGCAAGGTATTTAGCAAAGGTATCATCCCAATTACAGACATATTTTGTAGCGTTAAAAAGAGCGTATCGCAAATATCGGGAGCCGCGTTTCTCCATATGAGAGTAGGATGATGTTAGTTGTCCCGATTGGTAGGTGGATGGCGAAAGCCCGGCATAAGCAAGTATTTTGTCAGGAGAGCTGAAATTATCAAAGTCACCAATTTCGGCAATAATCATAGCACCCATACGGTAACTGATACCCGGAATAGTAAGGATAGGAGAATTCAGCTTGTCCATAATCGCTTTAATATGAGCTTCAATTTCTTCAATCTCAGCGTCAAGCTCTCTGATGAGTTTGATGGTGTGTTTTAATTCTAATGACTTGGCAGGCATATCAGAGCCGATTGAGTTTCTGGCAGCGTTGCGGATTTCTTCTGCGTTATCTTTTCCGTAATGGCCTTTGGAAGCGGATGACAGAAGATTTGTCAGCTTTGTCAGGTGAACAGAAGCGATTTGTTTCGCTGATGGATATTGGCATAATAACTCGTATACAGAAGTTATATGGAGAGAAGGAACCAGCTTTTCAAGCTTGGGAAACAAGATGTTGACAAGTCTTGCGACTGATGTTTTCAGCTTAGCGCGTTCCTTAACTTTATCAAATCTGTATCTTGTTAGTGACTTTAACTCTTCATTGTGGTATAATGTGTTTGAGTAGGACTTTAAGTTCACGTCAGACAACAGCATAGCCGCAATGGTATGAGCGTCTACCTTATCCGTTTTC
>JAHLAX010000237.1 GCA_020625875.1 bacterium
GGGCAAGCTCGCGGACTGCCAGTCGCGCGACAGCAGCGAGACCGAGATCTTCATAGTCGAGGGAGATTCCGCGGGCGGCTCGGCAAAGGGCGGCAGAGACAGAAGGATCCAGGCTATCCTTCCTCTTTGGGGCAAGATGCTCAACGTTGAAAAAGCGAGGATAGACCGCGTTTACGGCAATGATAAGCTTATGCCTGTTATCACCGCGCTCGGAACGGGTATCGGCGACGAATTCGACCTTGAAAAGCTGCGCTATGACAAGGTAATTATCATGGCGGATGCCGACGTTGACGGCTCTCATATCCGCACGCTTTTGCTGACATTTTTCTTCCGTTACATGCGTCCGCTCGTTGAGTCGGGTCATGTGTATATCGCTCAGCCTCCGCTTTACAGAATAACTAAAAACAAGGTTCACAAATATGCGTATTCCGATTTGGAGCGCGATCAGATTTTGGCAGGAATCGAAGGCAAAACCGAGATCCAGCGTTACAAGGGTCTTGGTGAGATGGACTCCGAACAGCTTTGGGAGACTACAATGAATCCCGACACAAGGCTTATGCTCCGCGTTGACCTTGCCGACGCCGAGGCTGCCGACGAAACCTTTACTATTTTGATGGGCGACAAGGTCGAGCCAAGAAGAGAGTTTATCGAGAAAAACGCGAAATACGTACAGAATCTTGACGTTTGATTTCAAGAATTTATATTTTATAAAAAACGTTAAATAAGAGGTATGTTTTATGCATTCCAGAAGCTATATAACTGTCCGTTATGCGGAAACAGACAGAATGTGTATCGCTCACCACTCAAACTATCCCGTATGGTACGAGGTGGGCAGAACTGATTATATAAAGATGTTCGGCGTAACTTACTCCGATATCGAAGCGTCGGGTATTCTCATGCCTTTGATCAACCTGACATGCCATTTTGGGCTTCCGGCACTTTATGAGGACAACCTTATCATCCGTACCTGGTGCATAAATATGTCCGCCGCAAGAATTGAGTTTACATATTCAGTCAAGCGCAAGGAGCCCGACGGCACCGAAACCGAGTTGGGCTACGGCACCACGGAGCACGGCTTTGTTGACGCGAAAACCTTTAAACCGTGCAACATCAAAAAGCGTATGCCGCAGCTTTACGAGATGATAAATAATAATATCAAGGCGATTTAGGAAGCCTAAAACGAATCGAAGACGAAAGGTAACCGAAAGAAATCGAAAGGTAGAATACAGATGGACGAACAGAAGACGAACGAAATGAACGAAACAACCGAAAAAAGAATAATAGACGTCGATTTGCGCGACGAAATGCGCCAGAGCTTTTTGGATTATTCCATGAGCGTAATCGTTGCCAGAGCTTTGCCCGACGTGCGCGACGGACTGAAGCCCGTTCACAGACGTATTCTCTATACAATGTACGAGCGCGGTCTTGAGCCATCAAAGCCCTACCATAAATGCGCCGATACAGTCGGTTCCGTTTTGGGTGCATATCACCCTCACGGCGACGCTTCGGTTTAC
>JAHLAX010000186.1 GCA_020625875.1 bacterium
ATAAATCAAAAGGAAAGCTCTGAGTTGCCATCAGAGCAGGCCGAGACGCAAGGAGGGGAGTTGTAATTGGACTATTATGATGATGAAAGAGAAAAAATGAACCCCAGGGAAGTTCCCATTTGGCGCAAAATGAACTTGACGATCCAAGAGGCGTCAGCCGTATCCGGTATCGGACAGCAGACAATTCGTGAACAAGCGACACTGCCAGGTGCTAATTTTGCTTTCAAAGTTGGAAATAAAACAATGATCAATCGAAAGCTGTTCGATAAGTATATTGAGGACGTGTTATGCGGCAACGCAGAAAGGCGCTGAATTAGTTATTTACATAGGCGGCATTTTGGCACGATAGTGCTCTTGAAATTGTAATTCCTTAATGATATACTTAAAAAGTGCCATTGTATCGCCTACGAATCCCAAAATGAGAGGAGACGTAGATGTGGCTTTAATGAAGCCGATGACAAAACCGCCACCGAAAGGAGACGATGTTTCAAAACGAAGATCAAGTAAAGAAAGACTTTGTGGCATTCCACCAGACAAACGCGAAGAAGTTCTTAAGCAGTTGCGAAAAGGTGAAACTCTGCTCAAAGATGGGCGGCTTATGTATAAAGCTCCTAAATCTGACTATGATGGCCCGCTGAAACTTCCAGCCCTAACAGCCTATAGTTTAGATGATCTAAGAAAACAGGAAAAGGCACTCTTGGAACCCATAAAGCGTCAGCAGAACTGTGTAAAAGAGATGTCCTTAAACGATCTGTTTTTTCTTTGGAGAAGACTAAAACGGGGCGTAGAGCAAAGCACAATGCGAGGGTATGTTGGCATGTATGAAAACCATGTCATGCATACGAACTTTGGGCAAAAGCTTGTTGTTGATATAAAAAAGAGTGATGTTCGGGCTTTTTATAACGGAATCATAGACCGGCACGTTATGCAGGCGAGGTCACTTGAAACGCTCCATAACTGCTTAAAGCAAATGTTCAAATTGTGTATCGAAGACCGTTTGCTTGTTGCATCTCCGGTCGAGGGTGCCATGGACCAAATCAATAGAGCAGCGAGGAAGAAAGGAAAGATCCCAAAAAATCAGGCAATGACTGTTAGGGAGCAGGAGCTTCTGCTGAACTACTTGGATACCCACCCGAAGGAATTTCGTTGGAGAAGGTTGTTTACATGCCTGCTTGGGACTGGGCTGAGGATCGGTGAGCTACTCGCCCTGATATGGGATGATATAGATTGGGATAACAACATCATCCACGTTGACAAAAACCTGACTTACTACGATCACATCGGCGAGGATAACGATAGGCAGACGTACTTCGAACTCCACCAGTGTAAGACTGAAACCGGTCGGCGGGAAGTGCCCATGCTTGAATTCGTGAAATCCGCTCTGCTCGAAGAGAAGGAGTGGCAGGAGAAAAACGACCAGCATTGCAAAATGGCAGTAGATGGGTTACAGGACTTCATCTTTTTCAATCGCTTTGGACGAGCCCATGAGCCCGGGTACATGAACCGCATTCTTAGCCGTATTGTACGTGACTGCAACGATGAATTGTC
>JAHLAX010000055.1 GCA_020625875.1 bacterium
ATTTCGATTTTTATGATACCGTCGCCCTGACACGCCTCACATCTGCCTCCCTTGACATTGAAGGAGAATCGGCTCTGAGTGTAACCGCGCATTTTCGCCTCGCTAGTGGAAGCGAACAGCGCTCTTATATCTGTGAATACTCCCGTGTATGTGGCAGGATTGCTTCGCGGAGTTCTGCCAATAGGGCTCTGATTAATGTTGATAACCTTATCGAGGTTTTCCAGTCCTTTAACGCTCTTGTGCCTGCCCGCGCGGATTTTTGCGCGGTTGAGCTCGGACGCGAGCTTTTTATATACAATCTCGTTAACAAGAGAGCTTTTTCCCGAACCTGATACTCCTGTTACGCAGATAAATTTACCTAAAGGAAATTTAACATTAATTCCTTTGAGGTTATTCTGTGCCGCTCCGCGAACTTCAAGCGTTTTTCCGTTGCCCTTTCTGCGGGTAGTCGGAACGGGAATTGTTCTTTTTCCGCTTAGGTACTGACCTGTAACGGAATTATCGCACGCCTTTATTTCGTCAACTGTGCCTGTAGCGATAATCTCACCGCCGTGAATACCCGCGCCCGGACCAATGTCTATAATATGGTCGGCGGCGTACATAGTCTCCTCATCGTGCTCAACAACAATAACCGTGTTGCCGACATCGCGCAGATGCTTAAGCGTACCGAGGAGCTTTTCGTTGTCGCGCTGATGAAGCCCGATACTAGGCTCATCAAGCACATACATAACGCCCATAAGCGATGAGCCAATCTGAGTTGCGAGGCGTATACGCTGGCTTTCGCCGCCCGACAAGGTGCCGCTTGAACGTGAAAGCGTGAGATAGCCCAAGCCTACGCTGTTGAGAAAGTTGAGCCTCTCCCTCACCTCTTTGAATACTGCCTTTCCGATGAATCTGTCACGCTCGGAAAAATCAGAATTACTGATAAAATCGAGCGCCTCGACCACCTGCATATCGCAGAAGTCGGATATATTCATTCCGCCGACGGTTACGCCGAGGCTGACCTTTGAAAGCCTTTTACCGTTACACTCGTCACAGGGAATTTCAGCCATATAACCTTGGATTTCGTCCTTGATCCAAGCGCTGGTGCTCTCTCGAAATCGCCTTTCGAGGTTGTTTATAACGCCCTCAAACGGTCTTGTCATAACGCGGGTATCGCCAAACGGCATATGACGAACGAGCTTTAGCGGCTCGCCGTTTGTGCCGTAAAGCAATATTTTTATTATATCCTCGGGCAATTCGCCAAGGGGAGTGTCAAGAGAAAAACCGTACTTATCAGCCAACGCCTGAAAATACATCTCGGCTATAGAGTTGCCCTCCATAGCCCAGCCACTGCCCTTGAGACCGCCCTGAGCTATGCTCTTTTCGGGGTCAGGGATAACAAGCTGAGGGTCAACTTTGAGGAAAACGCCCAAGCCTGTACACTTCGGACAAGCGCCGAACGGATTATTAAAAGAAAACATCCTCGGCGACAGCTCGTTCACGCTTACGCCATGCTCGGGGCAGGCATAGTTCTGTGAAAAAGTCATATCCTCGCCGCCAATAACATTGACGGTTATAAGCCCTGAGGTCAGCTTTGAGGCTGTTTCGATTGAGTCAGCGAGGCGAGAGCGAATGCCGTCCTTGACCACAAGTCGGTCAACAACTATATCAATACTGTGCTTCTTGTTCTTCTCGAGCTCTATGTTTTCTGACAAATCATAGATTTCACCGTCAGCCCTTACGCGGACGAAGCCCGCCTTGCGCGCCTTTTCAAACTCCTTTTGCTGAGTGCCCTTGCGCCCTCTTACTATCGGAGCCATAATCTGAATTTTGGTTCCCTCATCAAGAGAAAGCACGCTGTCAACAATCTGGTCTATCGACTGCTGTGTAATCTCACGTCCGCATACGGGACAATGAGGTATGCCTATGCGCGCGTATAAAAGACGCAGGTAGTCATAGATTTCGGTAACCGTACCGACTGTGGAACGAGGGTTGTGCGAGGTTGTCTTCTGGTCTATTGAAATTGCGGGAGAAAGCCCCTGAATCTCGTCTACATCGGGCTTGTTTGTCTGACCCAGAAACATTCGGGCGTAGGAGCTCAGGCTCTCGACATAGCGCCTCTGCCCCTCCGCGTAGATTGTATCGAACGCGAGCGAGCTCTTGCCCGAGCCCGACAAGCCTGTTATAACCACAAGCTTATCGCGCGGGATTGTGACGTCTATGTTTTTTAAATTGTGCTGGCGCGCGCCTTTTACAATAATACTTTTTGACATTGGTTTACTCCGTAAAATAACAAGTAACAAGTAACAAGTAACAAGTAACAGTTAACAGTTGTGGGTGGGCTCTGCCCGCACCCGATTTATAAATCGGAGCAAAGCGACCATAAACTGTTAACTGTTCACTGTTAATTATTCACTGATTATTCTTCCTCTTCTTCTGTTTCATCCCAAACGAAAGTACCGTTCATTACAGCCTCGAAGTCCTCGGTGTGCATCTTCTCGTTTTTGATAAGATACTTGGCGACCTCATGAAGCTTATCTATGTTCTCGTTGAGGAGAGTTTCAGCCTTTTTATAAGCCTTTTTAACAATATCAAGGATGAGCTTGTCAATTTTGGCGGCTGTTTCTTCCGAATAATCCTTAACGTGTCCCATATCGCGGGCGAGGAAAACCTCTCCCGAACCCTGACCGTACGCAATCGGACCAAGCTCATCGGTCATACCGTACTTGGTAACCATACTGCGGGCGGTTTTGGTCGCGCGCTCTATATCGTTGGACGCGCCTGTCGAAATATCGTCAAGTACAAGCGCCTCGGCTACACGACCGCCGAGCGCGACTACGATGTCCTCAAACATCTCGTTGCGTGAATTATAGCTTTTATCCTCAGTCGGGAGCGGCATAGTATAACCGCCAGCCATACCTCGGGGAATAATTGAAATCTCGTGAACGGGGTCCTGAGTTTCGCAAACGTGGAACAGAATCGCGTGACCTGCCTCGTGATAAGCGGTCAGACGCTTTTCTTTATCGCTCATTACCTTGCTCTTCTTTTCGGTACCCGCTACAACCTTGATTGTAGCCTCCTCAATTTCATGCATTGTAATAGCCTTTTTGTTGGCTCTCGCCGCGAGCAGAGCCGCCTCATTGAGAAGATTCTCGAGGTCAGCGCCCGTGAAACCCGCTGTAGTCTTGGCGATAGTGCGAAGCTTGACATCGGGAGCGAGGGGCTTTTTGCGCGCGTGAACTTTGAGGATAGCCTCTCGTCCGTTGATGTCAGGGTAGCTTACGATAACCTGACGGTCAAAACGACCGGGGCGCATAAGCGCGGGGTCAAGGATGTCGGGACGGTTGGTAGCGGCTATCATAATTACGCCTTCGTTGGCACCGAAGCCGTCCATCTCAACAAGCAGCTGGTTAAGCGTCTGCTCACGTTCATCGTGACCGCCGCCGAGGCCCGCGCCGCGCTGACGACCGACAGCGTCAATCTCATCTATGAATACGATACAGGGAGAATTCTTCTTAGCCTGATCGAACAAATCTCTTACTCGTGAAGCGCCGACGCCGACAAACATCTCAACAAAGTCGGAACCCGAAATCGAGAAGAACGGAACGCCCGCCTCGCCCGCAACGGCTCTGGCAAGCAAAGTTTTACCTGTTCCCGGAGGTCCTACGAGCAGCACGCCCTTGGGAATACGCGCGCCGAGGGTATTGAATTTTTCGGGAGATTTGAGGAACTCTACTATCTCCTCTAGCTCTTCCTTCTCCTCGTCAGCGCCCGCCACATCGTCAAACGTGGTCTTGCGTTTTTCGTCGTTGGTGTTCTTAATTTTGGCTTTGCCGAAGCTCATCTCACGTCCGCCGAGGCCACCGCCTCCCATACGGCGCATTATGAAAATCCAGAATCCAACGAGAAGTACGCAGAATATTACGGTCGGAAGCAGATTCATAAGGAACGAGTTATCCGTCTGGCGGATAAGGTTATAGGTCATCTTATTATCGTGCTTCTTGTTGTCGGGATTCTTATTCTTTGAGAAATACGGCTCAACATCCTGGTTGAATTCCTCGGGATCGGCTATAGTGCCGTTGACCTTGGTTTTCTTGGAATCGTTGAGAGTAACCTCAATAGCGCCGGTTCCGTAATTGAGCTGATAGTCGGCAACCTTGCCGTCCTCAAAATACTGAACTATCTCAGATGTCGGGGTTTGTTCAGCCTTTTGTTGTGTACTGAACAACAGCGTAACAAGCAACACAACCGCGATCGGGATACCGATATAGAGCAGCAGGTTGCGCGTTTTCTTTTTATTATCCAAATTGTTCACTCCTTAAGTTATTATTATTCGGAGAATTTATGAATATACTTCGGGTTTCAAAATACCTACATAAGGCAGAGTGCGGTATTTTTCGGCATAGTCAAGTCCGTAACCGACAATAAAAGCGTCGGGAATAACCTTGCCGACATACTTGACGGGAACTTCCTTCTGGCGGCGGTCGGGCTTGTCAAACAATGTGACAAGATTAACGGACGCCGCGCCCTTGGCTCTGAGATACTGGTCAAGGAAGTGGAGAGTGTTGCCCGAGTCGATAATATCCTCGACAATCAAAATATCCTTGCCTACTATTGACTGGGAAATATCCTTGATTACATTAACACGACCTGTGCTCTCTGTGCCGTCGGCATATGACGAAACAACGACAAAGTCAATTTTAAAGTCGTTCTTCATAGCTTTCATTAAATCAGCCATAAAAAGTATGCTGCCTTTAAGCACGCCGACCATAAGCCAGTCTTTGCCCTCGTAATCTCTGTCGATTTCAGAAGCAAGTCTCTGAACTATATCGTCTATCTCCTGTTCGGATACCAATACGCTCTCTAAATCCTTATGCATAGTTATACCTCATTTCATATCTTTATTTAATGGCTTTACATCTATATCAAGCTTTCCCTGAGCGTCTCTCGAAGCGCCTACACCCTCTATCCAGAGGATTTCGTTGCCGCTCGCGACCAGCATAACGCTGTCGCGGTTTTCTTCGGGAATCTTCAGCTCATTAAAAAGCTTTTTAAGCGTTTTTGTAACGTTACGCTTCGGCAGAGTAAAGCTGTCCCCTGCCCCGCGTGTACGAAATACAAGTTTTTTATTATCGAGCTTTATTTCTTTTACAGAATATTGTTTGCTGTTATATACAAAAACCGTATCAGACTTTAATTCCAATTCAGAAAAATAATCATCCTGTTCTTTTTTGATAAATCTGAGCGTACCCTGCTTGATTACCGCACGCGTTCCGTCAGGCAAATCAACGGCTCCGCCGCTTAAGGCTTCGTCAATCAGTCGGATAAGCTTATAATCGACCTGAGCGCCGTTAAGCTCCGCGAGCTTTTTTATTACGCTGTATCTCAGTGTTTTGTCGTATTCCGACAGCAGCTTTGAATCATAGCCGTTGTGAACTTTAATATTGTCAATCGCTTCGACGCTTTTTAATTCTATAAAGGAATTATGCTCTCTGAGCAGTTCACTCTCACGTCTGACAGTATTCTCAAAATCAGAATTCAACTCTTTAAGCACAGGAATAACCGAGTGACGGATTTTATTACGCGTGTATTCGTCCTCAAGATTAGTGCTGTCAGTGACATATTTTAATTCTTTTAAAGAACAATAAGTCTCTACCTCATCGCGTGTAACATAAATAAGCGGACGGATAATATTCCCGCGGACAGGAGCTATTCCGCTCAGTCCGTTGAGCCCCGCGCCGCGCGTCAGATTAAAAATCACCGTTTCGGCGTTGTCGCTCGCTGTGTGAGCTGTGGCGATTTTCGCGCCCAGCGTCTTTGACAATTCATCAAAAAACTCATAGCGCTTATCGCGACCGCAGAGCTCCTCGCTTATATGCTGTTCTTTAGCCAAAGCACGAACGTCAACGCTTTTCACAAAGAGTTCCACACAATTGCTTTCGCACAAATCTCTGACAAACATTTCATCCCTGAGCGCCTCGTCACCGCGAAGATTATGGTTAAGGTGAGCGGCGTACAGCGTGAGATTATATTCATCTTTAAGCTCCAATAGGACGTTAAATAGCGAAACCGAATCAGCTCCGCCCGACAACGCTACAATAACCTTGTCGCCGCTTTGGAGCATATCAAAAGCGCTGACCGCCCTTTGTACCTTGTCAAGAAAACTACTCACGGTTGTGCTCCACAGAGGTAAATCTCATAAACTCGCCCTGCCAGTGAAGCTTGACGCTGGTGGTCTCGCCATGACGGTTTTTAGCTACAATACACTCGCCGCTGTTAAAGTCGGTTTGTGACGTGCCGTCGTCGTTGTTCTGGTTATCATAATATCCCTCACGATAAAGCAGCAGTACAATGTCAGCGTCCTGCTCGGTTGAGCCCGACTCACGCAGATCTGAAATCATCGGACGGTGGTCGGCTCTCGCCTCAGCCGAACGGTTGAGCTGTGAAAGGCACAGCACGGGAACATCGAGCTCCTTCGCCAGAATCTTGAGGCTTCGCGTAATCTCGGAAACCTCCTGAACACGGTTGTCGATACGCCTGCCGCTCGTCATAAGCTGGAGGTAGTCGATAACCACAAAATCTATATTTTTAAGTCTTCTGAGCTTTGATTTCATTTCGCCGACGGTAATGCTCGGTGTGCTGTCGAGATAAAAATCGCACTTAGAGAGCACGTCGCCCGCTTTTACTATTCGCTCCCACTCATCGTTGTTGAGATGACCTGTTCTGAGCTTTGTGCCGCCTACAAGCGCCTCTGAGGAGAGAAGTCTTGACGCGAGCTGTTCCTTGCTCATCTCAAGCGAGAAGAACGCTACGGTCTTTTTGCTGACCATACCAACGTGCTTGGCAATATTAAGCGCGAACGAGGTTTTACCCATACCAGGACGCGCCGCAAGAATCAAAAGGTCGGAACGGTTGAGCCCCGTGATAACCCTGTCAAGGTCGCCGAGCCCTGTTGAGATAGGCTTAAGCGCGTCGGCGGAATTGCTGTTGAGCGCGTCAAGCCTGTCGAACTCTCTGAGCAAAACTTTATTGAGCGGTTCAAGCCCGTTGATTGTATCGCGTCTTATATCAAAAATTCTCTGCTCAGCCGCGTCAATAAGCGTCTGCGACTCAATAGTACCGTCTGACGCGTCACGAATAGTGTCGCGCGAGGCGTTGATAAGACTGCGAACATCGTATTTTTCACGGACAATTCTCGCGTATTCAACGGCGTTTGAGACCGACGGACAGTTCTGAGCCAAATCCATAAGATAGGTTTTGCCCATACTCTCGTCAAAGTCCTTCTCCTTTGTAAGCTTGTTAAGGATAGTTACAAAGTCTATGTTTTTACCGTTGTTGAACAAATCAAGAACAGCCGAATAAATGTCGCGATGCGTATTTACGTGGAAAAACCTTGGGTCGGTGAGAATATCGGCAACCTCGTTAATTGTGTCGCCGTCGATAACAATCGCGCCGAGAACCGCCTGCTCAGCCTCGGGGCTATAGGGCAGGTTAAGTCCGTCATATCCAGTTGTTACGTTGTTTTCTGCCATAATATGTACCTTTCTAGTAGTAAGTGGTAAGTGGTAAGTAGGAAGTGAATGGCGGGCTCTGCCCGCACCCGATTTATAAGAAGGTTCGGACTATTTATTGTTCCTCTACAACGTCAATGTTGATTTTAGCTGAGATACCTGTGTAGAGCTTGACTTCGGCTGTGTATTTGCCGAAGGACTTAATATCCTTGGGAATATCAATCTTGCGCTTGTCTACGTTGATTTGGAATTTCTGCTTTATTTCACCGGCGATGTCCTTCGCGGTAATACTGCCAAAGAGCTTTTCGCCCGAGCCCTTAGCCTTGATGACAAGAGTCTGACCTTCAAGCTGACTCTTGTTATGATTAGCCTGAGCCTTCTGGGTAGCTATTTTATAGTTCTTGCTGTCCTCGGCGTTCTTATATTCGTTCATAGCCTGAGCGTTAGCCTCTGTGGCTAACTTTCTGGGAAAAAGAAAGTTGCGCGCGTAACCGTCTGACACGTTCACGAGCTCGCCTTTCTTGCCGAGTGATTTAACTTCCTGTAAAAGAATTACTTTCATATTGTTCATTCCTCTCTATGATTATCAAGCGTGATTAACGCTGTCGATAGCGTCAATGAGCTTTTGTTTTGTTTCTTCTTTACTGAGTCCCTGTAGCTGAGCAGCCGCCATATTCTGATGGCCTCCGCCGCCGAGAATCTCCATTACAAGCTGGACGTTGAGCTTGCCATAGCTTCTGGCTGAAATATTGATTCCGCCGTTGTTCTCAAACACAACAAAGCTTGCCAATACATTTTCAACCGCGAGCAGCTCATCAGCCGCCTGAGCGGCAATAAGACGAATACTGTCGCTGTTGCTTTCCGCTATTGAAATAGCGCATTTGCGGAATATTTCGGCGTTGCTGACAATCTTGTATTTTTCTTTATAGTTTTCAAGAGTGCCCGCGAAAAGCTCCTTGGTCTCAACCGTATCGGCGCCGTGTTTTCTGAGAAAAGCCGCCGCCTCAAACGTGCGCACGCCCGTGCGTACCACAAAGTTCTTTGTGTCGAGCATAATACCAGACAATAGAGCCTCGGACTGAAGCTTGCTCATATGGCTGTCGCCGAGATATGTAATCAGCTCCGCTACCATTTCGGAAGCTGACGAAGCTGTAGGCTCATGGTAGAAAATAACAGCGTCATTAATGTAATTAACCATTTTGCGGTGATGGTCAATAACAACAACGTGCGAGCATTTTGAAAGCAGCTCGGGGCTCTCGACCATATCGGGAATATGGGTATCAACCACGATAATAAGCGTCTTGAACGAGATGTTCTTCATCGCGTCTTCGGGAGTGGTAAACATCTTGGCGTTGCTCTGCTCAACAAGCTCAATCAAGCTCTTAGCCATCGATGTTTCTTTTTTAATAACAATACGGCAGGGCTTTTTGAGTTCCTTTTCGATAATGGGCTGAAGCCCTACAGCCGCGCCGACGCAGTCAAGGTCAGAAAAGCGGTGTCCCATAATATACACACGGTCAGCCTCTGAGATAACACGCGAAATAGAAGTGGCAATTACGCGCGAACGGACCTTGCTCATCTTCTCGATACCCGAGGACACACCGCCGAAAAATTCATAGTTATCGTCCTTCATAACGGCAACCTGGTCGCCGCCGCGTCCGAGCGCCATATCGAGCGCCTTTCGCGCCTTCTGCTCACTCTCAATCAGAGTGTCGCAGTTCATACCTATACCTATCGAAACGGTAGCCTCACGGTTATTGAATTTAATCGTGCGGACTTCCTTAAGTATCGGGAATTTATCGGCGATAAGCTTATCAAGCACAATCCTGTCAATAATCATCATATATTTATTTGACGGCAAAGTTTTGAACAAAGCCTTGTTCTCGTCAGCGAAATGCAGAAGCTTGGTTTCGAGAGCGAGCAATACGCGGGTGCTTTCCTCCTCGCTGTCGTTGGAAAACTCGTCGCGGTTATCAAAGCTTATCAGCGCTACGGACTTCTGGGTTTCGTGGTACTTCTGAGAAATAATGCTGTAGGCTGTGTTGTCAATATAGAAGCAGACATAGCCTTCCTCGACAGAGGTACAGTACACAAAATAGTGTCTGCCGTCAAAATCAATCTCAAAACCCTCCTGATCGGCGACTTCTTCAATATCCTTGGCGCCGATATAAGGTGAAATACTCTCATTGGCGGGGTTACGTCCAGAGCAAAGCGATTTTTTAAACCTGGTATTTGACCACACAATATCGCCGAACTTTCCTGTCAGAACAACAGGCAGCTTGAATCGGTCGAGATAACCGTGGTCAATCTTACCAAGGCTGTCGAGTGCCGACGAAACCGTGCGGGTAACATAACGCCTGTATCTGGCGCGGAACACAATTGACGCCGCCAAAAGAAAGAACGCCAGTCCTCCGCCGATAAACGAGACCATAGGCTCATATCGGAAGGTCACAACCGACATTCCGAGAATTATTACTATTGAGATTATAAGCCATGGAGCAGATGTCCAGATTCTTCTTCTTTTCATACCGTTTCAAAAAAACTAAATATTTTTTATACTTCCTGTAAAATTGGCAGAATCATTGGCGAACGACCTGTTTTCTGAGTAATCATCTTTGAAATATCGTCTTTGATTCTGTTCTTTATTGTGCCCCACTCGTGAATATTGCGGTCGGCGCAATCCTCTAAAATATCAAGCGCGTGAGCTCTTATTTCGTCGAGCAGCTCCTCGCTCTCGCGGACATACACAAAGCCGCGCGACACAATATCGGGGCCGCTGATAACATGACCGTCATAAACATCGAGCGAAGCGACTATGATAATCAAGCCGTCCTGAGCCAGATGCTTTCTGTCACGAAGCACGATTGAGCCTACGTCGCCTACGCCGAGACCGTCAACAAAGACCTTACCCGCGGGGACTTTGGCGAGTTCCTTGATATAGCCCTCGTTAATCTCAATCTGTGAGCCAATATCACCGATATAGATATTCTTTCGGTCAATACCGAGTGACTGAGCTAGCTCAGCGTTCTTGCGAAGGTGCTTTTGCTCGCCGTGAACGGGAATAAAATACTTGGGATTCACGAGCTTCTGAACTATTTTGAGTTCCTCTTGACACGCGTGACCTGACACGTGAACGTCATACATTCCCTCATAAACTACCTTACATCCGCGTTTAAGAAGCTCGTCAATTACGTTGCCTACGCTTTTTTCGTTACCAGGGATAGGATTGGCTGAGATTATAATAAAATCTCCCTCGCCTACCATTACCTTGCGGTGGTCGGAATACGCCATACGCGAAAGCGCCGACATAGGCTCGCCCTGTGAACCAGTTGTTATAAGCACAATCTGCTCGCGCGGATAACGGTCGAGCATATCAATATCTATTATGATGTTCTCGGGAACTTTTAAATACCCGAGCTCCTCGGCAACGCTCATATAGTTGACCATTGAGCGTCCCGAATAGGCGACCTTGCGCTTATACTTGTGAGCCATATCAATAATCTGTTGAACACGGTTTACATTTGAAGCGAATGTCGCGATTATAATACGGTCTTTCGCCGCGTCGATAAACAGCTTATCAAGACCAGCCGAAACAGTCTGCTCTGTCGCGGTATAGCCAGGGCGGCCCGCGTTTGTACTCTCACAAAGAAAAGCGAGAACTCCCTCGTTACCGAGACGCGCGAACGAATGAAGGTCAATCATATCGCCGACAAACGGCGTGCAGTCAATCTTGAAGTCGCCTGAGTGAACTACCACACCCGCGGGTGTATGAAGCGCTATAGCGACCGAATCGGGGATTGAGTGATTAACTCTGATAAACTCAGCCTCAAAGCATCCGAGTTTAACCTTTGAGCCGGCGTGAACAACGTTGAGCTTCGCTGAGTTAAAAAGGTTGTGCTCCTTGAGCTTGTTGCCCAAAAGACCGATTGTGAGCGGCGTGCCGAAAATCGGAATGTTCATCCTCGACAGTAAGAACGGAATACCGCCTATATGGTCCTCGTGACCGTGGGTAACTACCATACCCTTTACCCTGTCGATATTCTGCTCAATATATGTGAAATCAGGGATAACCAGGTCAACGCCCAGCATATCGCCGTCGGGAAACGCCATACCGCAGTCGAGCAGTATAATATCTCCCTCACATTCAAATAAGGTTATGTTCTTACCAATCTCGTTCAATCCGCCGAGAAAAGCGATTTTTATCGACGGTTTAGCCTTTTCTTTTGGCTTTTTTGTCCTTTGCGGACTTTTCTTCAATGTTTTCTTCTTAGAAAAGCTCTTTGCGGAATCGGACTTCGCGTTACGCTTGCCGCTGTAGTTTTTCTTGAATCTGTTATTTTCCGCCAAAGTAAAATTTACCTCCTGTCAGTATTTTATATGTATGGCAAATTGCGCTATTTGCCTATTATCCTATTATAAATATTCATTATATTTTACCTCATTTACACTATAAATGTCAAGGTTTTTTGAATTAATAGCCGACACATAATAATATGGCATAATAACTGGGATAATATACCATTTCCCCCACCCGAATGAACATAATGAAAAAAATGTTTTTTAAAAAAAACAGTTGCAATTATCATTTCATAAAATTATAATGGTTTATGGATAAATTCTTTAGGGTGATAATATGAAACAAGTTGAGATTTTCACAGACGGCGCCTGCAAGGGCAACCCAGGACCGGGAGGCTGGGGCGCTATTCTCAGATATAAGGGCGTTGAAAAAGAGATTTCAGGCGGAGAAGCCAACACGACCAATAACCGTATGGAGCTTACGGCCGTTATCGAGGCGCTCAAGCTCCTAAAAGAGCCGTGCGAGGTAAAGCTTTTTACCGACAGTCAGTATATTTCTAACGCGCTGACGCAGGGCTGGGCAAAAAAATGGAAAGCCAACAACTGGATGCGAAACAAAAAAGAGAAGGCGCTGAATCCCGAGCTATGGGACGAGCTTTTGAATCTTTGTGACATTCATAATGTTGATGTAAACTGGGTAAAAGGTCACGCGGGACATCCCGAAAACGAGCGCTGTGACAGGCTCGCGGTGGCTCAGGCTGAGAAATATTAAAAAAGACTTGATATTTTTTTTGTGCTGTGATATAATAACAAAGCTGAAAACAGCAAATCCGGGTGTGGCGCAGTTTGGTAGCGCGCTTGAATGGGGTTCAAGAGGCCGCTGGTTCGACTCCAGTCACTCGGACCA
>JAHLAX010000132.1 GCA_020625875.1 bacterium
CCGGGTATCAGAAAATGGAGCAGGAGAAAATTCAAGTATAATTCAACATCGGTTTTAAGGGGCGTAAAGAGATACGCTTCCGACGACGGGGATTATCCTGAATTTATCGGAGAAACGCCCAATCCCGGCAAGACCTATGAAGAGAAGAAGTATGCATGGAGAGGGGAAGGCCCTTCTTCATGGAAAAAGGATTGCAAATGCCGTCATCAGTGGCAGAAACACAAAAAATCCGCATAAGAAAAAGCCCTTCCGGTTTTCCGGAAGGACTTTCATTTTTGTAAAAGGAAATCTGTTTTGCCTATTATTCTTTGGCCCGTCCACTAATTTTCATTTTTCGAATTAAGCAGTTCAATGATGATTTTCACAAGAAGGACGATTTTTGCGCCTGCCTGCACGTTGTCGATAATACGTGCCATTTCCGGTGAGTTGTCGCTCTTTGCGAATTCTTCAACGAGCCTTACAAGTTCAAACAAATCATCTTCCGTATATTTCCGCGCAAGTTTGATTGTCTCAAGCATAAACTCATCGTCTGACGTGCATTCTCTTGTTCCTTTCCTTAACATTACTGTTTTGTATCTGTTTTTGTCTGTCATAATAAATCTTCTCCTTATAGTGTTTTTTAAATGATTACTTCTTCTTGTTTTCTATAAGAGAGCAGTGTTTTATTTTGACGAAAAAAATTATAAATATTTTGCAAGTGTTATATTTAAAAAGACCCCTTATGCACCGAAACGGCGCGCAGAGGTCTTACTCTTTTTTATATCATCTGCTGCCTTCGACTGCCCCATGATTTCGGAGTATCATAGCAATCTCGGGTTTGTTATATTCTATCGCAATATCAAGAGGCGTTTTTCCGTCCTCGTTTTTCATGTTGATATACTTTGCGCTTTCTTCTTTTTCAAGAAGGGCGTTCATGAGTGCCCCGTCCCGCTGGTATGCCGCACTGTGAATGAGAGAAAGATAGGGGTCGTCACATGTCCACGGTGACCCGCGCTCAAGAAGGAGCATAATCATGTTTATCCTGTTTATGTAGGAATCATAATTATCGCCGTAATCCAAAAACCATACGATATAGTAGACAGGGGGTTTGTAATTGTATTTAGCGGGGTCAGCACCGTTATCGAGAAGTTCACGCATGGAATCAATGCCTGCGTTAAGCCCCATGTCACACATGATTTCCAGTGGATAAGGCATGCCGTAAGGGGCATAATCCGGACTTGCTCCATGTTCCAGGAGATAGGTTATCATCTCTGAATTCCCGGTCTTGCAGGCTGAATACAGCGGGGTCTTTGCCTCTCCTTCAAACATGGATGCAAAGCGCGCAAGGAACGTGTGTGAATTAAGGCTCCACATCTTATCGGCTAATTCTTTTGCCTTTTCGTTATCCCCTTCTTCTATGGCGTCGCATAATTTATCCGTCTTGGTAAACGTTTCCCCGCACCCTGATGCTGTCACGGCAAATACCGTGATAAAAAACAAAAGCAGGATTATGGATATAATATTAGGTATATTCTTTTTATTTTTCTTGTCCATATAACCTCCTGTAATGAATTTTTAAATTTCCTATATGGAAAATATGAAAGAAAATGTGGCAGAAATCATCTGAAACAATTTCCTGCAAGACATGTGCTGTTATTTGTTTTTCTTGTAATCCGTCATTGTTTTCTTAACTGTAAAAAACCACAAAAGGAGGTACAAGATATGTATGAATTCAGGATTGACAACGTGACGGCAGAGATTTTTGAATCGTTCGAAACGCTCGTCATGTTCCTCATCAGATTCGCCTATTTCTGCAACGCAGAAAGAGACAAGATTGTATTGTTTCTCGCCAATCTGGACAATAAGAGCGGGGAATACCGTCTTGTCCGTTTCGGTCACGACGGACTCCGCCATGATTTTCTCGAAGACTACAACCGGAACAGGAAAGACATGGACAAGGATGGAAATCCGAAGAGGTTTTCCGTTATCCATGACGGACGTATCGTAGACCCCGATATCCTGTGGGACGCAATCCTGCAGAAAAGAGAGATGGTTATGGACGGCGGTCACTATGCGGCTGTCCGATACCTTTTCTATCACAGGAAGGGCGTCGTCGCTGCAGGCAGGAAGAACGGAAGAGCAAGATTCATCCATTCTTTCGAGTACAGAAACGGCGCCGTCCCTTATACAGGGAAGCCTTCCTACAGGAAATACAGCAGGACGCGCTCGCTCGTAAGGACGATGAGATGCCTGTCCGACCCCGAGTATGCGGAATTCACCCCCAATAAGGGAAAGATGACC
>JAHLAX010000056.1 GCA_020625875.1 bacterium
CTCTATATTAACGTGCTTTAGTGGCATGAGCGCGCCAAAAATCATGCCACCCAGTACAAGGTCCAAACTTGTACTGGTTATTTTTTGTTTAATTATGTGCCATTAGCTCAGGCGGTAGAGCACTTGACTTTTAATCAAGGTGTCCGGAGTTCGAATCTCCGATGGATCACCAAAACGAGAGCAGTCCAAAGGACTGCTCTTTCGTTTTGGTGATAGGATATTCGAAAGGTAGCGTTGCGACCGCCGCCTGTGGCGGATTAAGGGAGCAAAAGCGCTGTGCAAAATAAGGAGTGTCGCAAGCCCGCTCCAAGGGCGAAGCGAGACGACTATATTTTGTACGGGAGTTTAGCTCGTAGCGTTAACCGAACATTTCCTCAATAGAGGTGGTTATAAGCGTGGTAGTTCGAATTATATAGATGAAACCACTCCGATGGATCACCATCGAAAAGTCCAGTATCCATCAGGATTCTGGACTTTTTATTTTTAAAGATAGTCGGGCTTATACAACTTGTTATCCATACCAAATAGTCTTTTGTCTGAAATCGTATGAGCTTCCATTTCGTTGTACATTGCTTCACACTGAGTGATATAACGTTCAAAGGGCTGATATAATAAACGTTATATCCGGCAATATCCGATGATTTTATAGATTCAATTGTTTTCTCTTACCAAATATTTTTGCGTAGTATTTATCACATTATTTTGTGTAATATACTAATAGTTTTATTTATTAATTAATGATACAATAATTATGTATAATTTTGTTTATCTTTAACATAATTGTTAAATATTTTTAGTAATCGTTGACAAAATTATTTTTTTATTATATTTTTCGCTAAGCCTTAACCATAGGCTTGCGGTCAGAGTGAAAAATTACTTTTTTACGATTTGTTTTTATGAAATGTTTTAGAACGATTAAAACTATCTCGGTAATACTTACTGCTATCTTTCTTGTAAATATTTTTACTCCCGCTTTAGCGATAACTAATGAAAAGAGAGAAGTATCCGAACAAACATATTACGATGATTATAAAATTGTCGAGAAAAATAAAATAGATAATTCCCAAACTGAGAAAGCTCAGATTTTGGTTGATGATAACGGAGTAATTAACATATATAGTTATAAGCAGCTTTTGCTTATCGGAAGCGGAAAAGCTGTTGCTGACAACAGCGATGTTGTTTATGCTCTTGACGGCAAATATCGCCTCGCCTGTGATATATCATTGCCTAGACATAAACTGTGGAGCTTGCCTGAAGGCTTTTCAGGTACATTGAGCGGTGCAAAAAACTCCGACCGACGTTTGTATGACGCTGCGAGCGATACTATATATATTTATAATCCCTATCAGCTCGCTGTTATGGCTATGAATAACGCCTCCGAGCAGCCTGTGTTGTCAGGAGACGATGATTCAAAAACCTTTGGTACGGGTCAACCCGTATATCAAGACGAAAAAGGCAAGCAACTGCTTACATACAGCGGCGAGCATAATTATGTAATTTCGTCGCAGTTTAGCTCCGATATGTCGCAAAAGCCGATTTCCGTTAATGAGAAAAAAGCTAAAAAGTCTGTCGGCGCTAATGCCAAGAATTCTGCGGGAGCGGTTAATCCACAACTTGACGGTCGCGACTTTGCGGGACAGGTTCTTAAAAAGATTGACGGAAAGACGTATATCTTAATAGGGAACGAAAGCCAGCTTCGAGCAATCGGTACTGACGCGGAGGTTTTCACCGCAGTCTACCAAACAGATTATACTGTCTTACACGGTCATGTTATCGATACTGATTCTAACGGCGACCCGATTCAGCTTTATGGCGGTGACGCTGATTTAACGCAATCTCAAAACGGCTACAGAGATTACGGCTTTCAACAAATCAACGACAGAACTCAGTCAGGTCGTTATTATGTAGGCGTAAATCAGGATACAGGTCAGCCATATACAGACGCTGCTCACGCTACTCAGAATAAAAACAGTCTGACAGAAGCGAGCTGGCGTACAGGCGAAAAATATACAATTAAAGCTAACTATATTATTTTCAGAGACATTGACCTCGGCGGCAGCGCGAGACCGTGGACTCCCTTGATGTTCAACGGTACAATGTACGGCGCCAAAACTATAAACGGCGAAAAGCTGTGGAACGGTAATACAATTACGGATTCCACGGCGCTTACCGCGACAGCGGAAGCGAACCGTCCCGAAATCTCAAATGTTTATGTCGATACCGATACTATTTACAGCGACCACAAACTGAGAGTTAATGACTTTATCGGTATTGGTTTCTTTGCTACCATTACTAATCAGACCAGTACAGCCGACATCGGAATCAGCGGCGGTACGGCAATTGTTAAAAACCTGGATCTTAATAATGTGCACGTTGAAAACAACGCGAATGACGCTATGGTTGATCAGACGTTGCTGAACGCCGTTACTTCAAGTCTCGGCTCTATTCTCGGTAATGTGGTGGATTTGCTTTTATTATTGCTGAGTTTAGGTTCCGCAAATACCGATTTAAAAACTACTCTTTCTAATTTGTTGAACGCGAGAGCGAATGACCCGACCATCTACGCTACAGGCGCCTTCGCGGGACGAATATACGGCGATGTGTCTGTTGAGGACTGTACTGTTAAAGGAAACGTAAGCGTTTCAAATGTAAAGGATAGAACAGGCGGCTTTGTCGGTTACACCGAAGGTATGACGGAATACAGCGGATTATCTCAGGCGCTCGGCGGACTTACCGATGTACTCGAGGGCGTTCTTAACCTTGTTCCCGCAATCGGTTTAGGTGATTTGGTTACGATTCTTCTCGAGAACGCGCTTCCGCTTAACAGTCTGATTCCGACTAATTATATCGCGCCTAAGATTAAAAACTGTGAAGTTGAAGGTTTGTCGGGCGATGTCGGAAAAACTACAACAAGCTTTAACGGCGGATTTGTAGGGCAACAGATAGGAACACGGATTGAAAACAGTTCTATAAGCGACAGTACATATAACGTTAAAGCTAAGAACTATGGCGGCGGATTCTGCGGACTGGAGCGCGACGCCGAAATCAAAGGAACTTTAGACGGAGTAGGCATTGACCTCTCTTCAATTATACAAAGAATACATCCGCAAAGCGTACTTGTTGATTGTGATATTACAGATTGTGAATATCAGGTAACGGGTGAATCATATCTCGGCGGATTTATAGGCGCGATGACCAGTAGTTACGCGGTTGACTGTGTTATTGACTGCGACGAGCATCCGATAACGGTTCAAAGCACCGGTGATTACGCGGGCGGCTTCGCTGGTTACGCGTCCGTAGGTTGGCAATCGGGTTTAGGGAAAACAGAAAACCACGAAAACAGCCTGCTCGGAACCGTCAGACAGTTGGTAACGGGACTTCTCTCAACTGATAAAGCGGCAGGTCAAAAACTGCTTACCCTGATGGGTATAGCGCCGTCCGCGATTATTGGTTGTCAGATATACAGTGAAGAGCTGACCGTACAGGCTGGCTCGAGCACAAGTGAAGGCAGCTTCGCGGGTGGTATTGTCGGTAAAGGCGAAGGTATATACCTCGGAAAATCCGATCAGTCTGCGTACAACGCGCTTGCCGCGTGGAACTCGGGAACACTGAAAGAAACACCTCAGAATAAACCAATTATTCTCAGCGGTTTAAAAAGTGTTAGAGCGACAAAGAACTACGCTGGCGGCGTTGCGGGTTATATGGGTTCGGCGGCTTTTCAGGGCTTGCTGAACGATGTTGTAGGACTCGGAGACTTTATCGGCTTTACGGCGAAGGATATTACCGTAACGGGAGTTGACAATGGCTTTACCGTAAAGGCTGATAATATAGACGCGGGCGGCGGTTTTGGTACCGCGGTCGGCGGCGAAATTACAAATGTAAATCTAAATAAACTAAAAAGCGTTGAAGCGAACAACCGCGCGGGCGGTTTTGTAGGAGTCGCGGGTCCCGGTGAGCTTGCGGGCTCAAGCGGACTGACCGTTAATCTCCTCGGTCTTGACAGGGTTTTGGAGGTAAGCAATCTTCTTAAAATCGGAGAAGGCCTTGAGGTTAAAATCAATAACAGTACGGTTACAGGCATCGACAGCGGTTATACCGTTTCAGCGACAGGAACGCCGTCAAATTCGAATGACGTAACTCAGTTTAAGGCTTCAGGTTTTATCGCGGACAGCAACAGTACACAGATTTTTAACTCACACGCTTATAAGCTGAAATCGGTAACCTCCGCGGCTACACAGGGTTACGCTGGCGGCTTCGTTGGTACATCAACAACAGGCGGTCTTGCGGAAGCGGCTAATCATGATGCCGCGACTGTTAAATCGCTTATTCAGGCGGACGGACTGCTTGGAGCGATTAAATACTTAATCCCGACATATACAGACTGTACAGTTAATTATGTGAACGGCGGTTATGTCGACGCGGATATAGCGGGCGGATTTGTCGCTGATATGGAAAGCGGCACTGTTGATAACGCGGTAACGCTGGACGCTAACAATAATTCAATCGACATTTCGGCTTGGACCAAGCGTATTACTCAGGTATACGACCCTGACGCTGTCAATCCCACCGGGGACGTTAACAAGCAGTTTGCTGTATTTAATATAGACCGTGTTCGCGCGAGAACATACGGCGGCGGTTTCGGCGGCAAGCTCCGCAGCGGAGCGCTTGCCGACGCTGGCGGAGGAATTTCGATTCTCGGAGATTCCAATCTCGGACTTAATATCAGCATTGATGATTTGGTCGATGTTATGAACAGTTATATTCCGATTGTCAGAAACGCGGGCGTATACAGCGAGAACGGTTTTACTGTTGACGCGAATACAATTCGTCAGGATGATCCGTATTCCGGTAGCGCGGGCGGTTTCGCGGGATACACCAGTGGAGCTCAGGTATCCAAAAGTGATGTATATAAGCTCAAGCATACCGACGTAACTCCGCCAGATGACTTGGAGGCTGTTTCTGCTCCCTCGTATTTTGACAACAGTCAAAGCACATACGCAGTAACAGGCGGACATTACGCGGGCGGATATGTCGGCAATATGGATATTGGCGACGCGGCAAGTTTAGGCAGCGGATTAAAAGTACTCGGACAGACAATTGCCCTTACAAATGTGCTTTCAGCCTTGTCTGTAGTTGTCACAACGATTGAACACTCTGATGTTCAGGGCGCGGGCGGAGGCTTTTCGGTTATCGCCGACGGCACGGATTCCGATGACGGAAAGGTCGGTATGTCTGGCGGATACGCGGGCAGCATATACGGCGGTCATATTCAGAACTCACATTGTAAGAACTTTTATTATATAATCGGTCAGGAAGCTGCAGGCGGTTATGTCGGCAATATGGAGCCTGGTAACGTCGCGAATCTTCTTGACGACGCAAGCATACTAAGCAGCTTAGTGGATGTTGACGAAGCGCTCGCTTCGCTTGTAGAGGATTTTATTCCTACTATCAGAAATTCCACAACCTCGTGTGTACCCTGCGGCGGAGCTGTAAGAGCTCAATCTCCCTCGGACGCCTCTCATCAAAGAGGCTGCGCGGGCGGTTACTGCGGACACAACGAGGGCGGTCATATCTGGGGCTTTAACACCAATACATGGAAAGACCAGAATGACGGACAGGTCGGCAACCATAATTACGGTCACAACACCGAGGGTAATTATCTCGGAGCTCAACACAGAGCGTCAGCCTGGCGTATCCGTTCGGTTTACGGTTATGAATACGCGGGCGGATTTACTGGATATATGGAAAGCGCCGATACCGCGAATACAGGAAGTATCAAGCTTTTAGGCAGTCTGTTGAGTCTGGATAATATCCTTACAGCGCTCTCGGCGGTATACCCGACTGAGGAGCATACCGCGGTTTACGGTCCGCTTCGCAATATGGATTACCAGACCTGGAATATTTGGGTACAGTATATTGGTAAAAACGGAGGCTTTGGCGCGGAGCTCGCGAGAACTGGTACGGTGAGTTCTCAGGCTGAGTTGAATTCAAAGCTATCAAAATATATATACGGCTTTAATGTCGTCGCTGGACGAAGCTCTCACGAACAACTGCTGATTACCGAGGGCGGCAGCGCGGGCGGTTATGTCGGATATATGGTATCGGGCGTAATTACAGACGGACAGTCGTATGACGCTAAAAAAATAAGAGCTATGCGAAGCGCGGGCGGTTACGCGGGCAAAATGCTGACAGGCGGCGCGGCGAGCTTCGGAACCTTTAATATACTCGGACTAAAGGCAAATATAGATAATCTGGTAAAGGCCGCTCAGGTGTTTGTGCCGACGGTCAAGAGCGGTTCGGCGCACGGCTGGCAGTCAGGAATGACTGTTACCTGCACAGGAACAGATTATGTACATCAATGCGGATACGCGGGCGGTTATGTCGGTTCCGCGTTTGGCGCTCAGATTTGGGGCGACAAGAATGTCGGCGATACGGCAGGAACCGGATGCGACGTATATAACCTTAGATATGTAAGAGGAACAAACGCCGCGGGCGGTTATGTTGGATACGCTACAGCCGCTTCGGTTGCCGATGTGAATACCAATTCTTCAAAGGGCTTCCTGCAGGGAATTCTGAACGAGCTGGTTTCATCACCCGGCAATTTAGCCTCGGTTATGCAGGCTACCGTAACAACAATCCGTGACGCGCAGGTTAACCCTGATAACAATGATTTCGGATTTGTTGTTGAAGGTCTCAGCGGAACACCTCCGCGTATGGCGGGCGGCTTCGCGGGTTCTCTAGAAGCGACGGTTATCAATAAACGAAAAGGCGGTACAAACGTTTCCGTAAACGGCTTGCGCAGGGTAGACGGAAAATTCTACGCAGGCGGTTTTGTCGGACTTGCCGACGTCGGAAGCGTAGCGCAGGTTTCGAATACAGGTAGTAATTCAACTACCATATTAAGCTTAATAAACGCGGGAGGCGTTGACCTTCTCGATGTTTTCAGAACATATATATACGACTCTGATGTAAACGGCGTAGACGACGGATTTACCGTTCACGCGACAAGCGCCGATTCAGAAGGGCTCTTAAGCGAAACACGTTACACAGGCTGCGCTGGCGGATTCGCGGGCGGTATAATGAACGGCACTGTTAAACGCTCCGATGTTACGAATCTGAACACTGTTTCAGGCTTGAATTACAATGGCGGATTTATCGGTCACGCGGGCAAAAACGGTGCGGTTGATGTCGATGACGCGACGGTCAGCAGTTTGATAGGCGCGACCGCGGGTGTGCTCGATGTATTTGGAACAGTTATTGACGACTGTGACGTGAGCGGCATTGATAACGGAATTGTTATTGTATCCGCGGGCGGAGCTGAACCTATAGCGGGCGGCTACGCGGGTTACGCCGATGTTTCGCAAATAAAGAATTCAAATTTAACAAAACTCAAACAAGTTTACAGTGAACAAATCGCAGGCGGTTTCGTTGGCAAAACAGATATGCATTATCTGATTGAGCTTGAAGCTTCCTCGCCGCTTGTTCAGCTTGTTTTAAAAATAGTTAACGCGTTGGTAAAAGCGCTTTATGTAGATAAGCTCGAAGCGGTAAATCTTCTTGACCTTGATTCATCGCTTCTCGGCTTGAAGCTTTTGTCTGACGGTGATTTGCTCTATGTAAATCTTCTCGGACTTCGAATCGGAGTGTCGCTCGTAAAATCGACCGAACCTGGAGTTACCGATACAGCTTTGATTACCATAGGCGATTCCGAGGTTGCGCTGCCGTGTACTGATCAGGGCATTGATATGAATAACCAGAACGCCGAGGTTGTAGTCAATCTTATAAAAGCTAACCGCACAAGGGTTGATACCTGCTCGGTGAAGGGAATCTCTTTGGGTTATGATGTTTACGGCGGCGGCGCAGGCAATACCAGCGACGGCAGCGGAGTAAAAGGATACGCAGGCGGATTTGTTGGCTTTAACAACGAAGGTAAATTCACCGATAATAAGATGGAGTATTGCGATGTTGTACGAGGAGCTCCTCAAAAGGTAGGAGTATTCAGCGGCTCAACCTCGCTTCAGTCGGTATACAGCTTCAATACTCTCGCTTCAATCGAAGCTGTCGAGAATCACCTTAACAGCTATTCGGTATATCGAGTGACCGATTTGGATTACGCGCTTACCGAAAACAGACAGCAGATAGGGCAGAGTGCTGTTCGTGACAACGGAACAGCGATTGAGTTTAACCGATATGATGTCAATTATCTCACCGAACCTATTGTGCCCTCACAAAACGAAGCGTACTATAAAATATTTGAAAAGTGGAAAGGCGCGGTGATCGCCTCAGACACTTCGGGCGCTGACGCGGCAGATATTGACGTTTACGCGAGCAGCGCGAAGGCTGTGCTTATGCTCGATAAACCGACGCAGCCTAATGACAAGAGTTTAATTCCTGAACCTGCCGAGAGTCAGGATCCGTGTGAGCCTGTTAATCTCACTATCCAAAAAATATGGGATGACTGGGATGATACCGACGGTATACGACCTGATTCGATAAATGTCAGGATTTATCAGTGGCATACCGACGCTTACGGAACCAGATTATCGGGAACCGAAGTATTGTTTATCGACACAACAATTATTCCCGATATAGATACTGTGGACGGTTGGTTTACGCTGACAGAACAGGAGCACGCTCTCTCTGATTCAGCGACATGGAGACGTGTAATCGAAGGACTACCTGTTTCTACACGCGGACCAAACGATGAAACAATATACTATGCCTATACAGTTGAGGAACAAGGCGTTGACGGATATTCAACCGAGATTACCGAAGACGGTTTCACCTCAACAATCACAAATAAGCACAGACCGCTCCTTCCTGTTACGGGAAGCCTTGGAGACTTCTTACTAGTGATATTAGGAATAATAGTTGTTATTTTCGCGATTACAAAATTCAGGCGTAAGAAAGAATGCGCTGAACAAGACGGAAACAAAACTTTTAAACCTCCGCGTTTTTCTCTTTTAAGAAATCCGCGCGGACAACCCAGAGGACAGCCTCGTGGGCAGCCGAGAGGCCAGCCTCGCGGTCATCCGCATTACTAAATAATGTAAAGAATTATATATAATAAAAATATCTATGAAAGGACTTTAATTATGAAAATGACAAAAAGAATTTTTGCCGTAATAATGGCGTTGGCTATCATGGCTATTATGGCAGTTCCCGCGCTCGCGGCGACAAACAGAGCAACCCTGACAGTATCAGGCGATAACTTAGCAGGCAAAAAAGTAACGGCTGTAAATATGTTCCAGGATAACAGCCAGACAACAGACGCTAACCCTAATTATGTGCTCCGTGACGCTTGGAAGCCCTTCTTCGCTACCGAGCTGAATACTACTGCATCTGACCCCGATATTTCAACAAAGGCATACCGTTATGTAGTAGCAATGCAGAATGACTCTCCTGAGTTAATTGCTCTTGCCGAGGACGCTCGTGAGTACTACGCTGAGGAATCTACAAAGACTCCTGCTTCAGTTGAGTTCGTAACAGCTACAGACCAGACTGCCGACAGCACAGGTAAGGCTACATTCTCTAACCTTGACGCTGGTATGTATCTCGTACTTCCCGCGGGCGGTTCCACAAGCGCTACCAGAGGTACGGACGCTATGATCGTTACAATCCGCAATTCACCTGTTAATATGCAGATGAAGAGTGAATATCCCACAGTAGAAAAAGAGGTAAAGACTGCTTCAGGAGCTTACGCTGAGAACGCTTCCGCCAATGTCGGTGATTATGTTCAGTTTAAGCTTACATCCACTGTTCCCGAGATGAGCGACTACACAAACTACATTTTCAAATTCAAGGATACACTCTCAAACGGTCTTACTCTTGTTAAAGACAACAACCATCCTATGACTCTTACAATTAACACAGAAACACTCGTTGAAAAAGATGGCAACAACGACAACGACTATACCTTCACACAGGATGGTCAGAACTTTGTTGTAGCTATCAATGACCTTAAGGGTCTCGAGGCTGACACAACAAAGGATATTTCCGTAGGCAATACAATCACACTCACATATTTTGCTGAGCTTAACTCAAACGCTGTAATCGGTATCGCGGGCAACGCTAACAGAGCTACTGTTGAGTACAGCAACAATCCCTCAAGCAACGCCACAGGCGAGTCTAACCCTGATGTTTCTACAGTTTATACTTATGAAATCGAGATCAACAAGTTCTCAATGGACGGCACAGATAAGGTTGCTCTCTCAGGCGCTAAATTCCAGATTTCAAAGACTACTCCCAACGGAACTCCGATTCAGCTTGTAGCAACATCGACAGCTAATGTTTATCGTGTAGCTACTCCTCAGGAAATCAATAACAACAGTGTAACGAAGATTACTGTTGTTGAGTCTCCCGCTGATGGTAAAATAAAAATCGACGGTCTCGACCTCGGCACATATTATCTCAAGGAGACTGAAGCGCCCACAGGCTACAACCAGCTCTCAAGCGAGGTAACAGTTGTTATCAGCACAGATGATTCTACTACCGCGAACGTTACAGAAAGCGACTACACAAACGTATATTACACAGTCAACAACACACAGAACGAAAACGCTAACGATAACAAGGTTGAAATTGAGAACCGTCCCGGCTCCATGCTCCCCACAACAGGTAGCTTCGGTACAATCGCTTTGACAGCCGCGGGCGTATGCTTAGTTGTATTCGGTATCATTTTCACATCACGCAAAAAGAAAAAAGCAAACTAAAGTATGAATGATAAACTTAGAAAACTGATTCGTGTTGTTATTATACTAATCGGAATAGGGATTCTGGTTTATCCGTCAATTAGTGAGTTTCTTCAACAGCAAAACGCCAGCCGCGCCGTTTCGTCATATGATGATACGGTTAGCAAAACCGAACAGGCGCGGCTTGACGCTATGCTCAGGGACGCGAGAGAATACAATAAACTCCTTGTGTCCTCAACAGGCATAAAAAATCATCCCGTTGATGTTAACGGAAATCCCATAACGCTAAAAAGCTATGACAGCCTACTCAACATCAACGGCGATGGAATGATAGGATATATCTCTATTCCTAAGCTTAATACTACCGACAGGATTTTTCACGGAACAAAAGAGGATGTGTTGCAGGTCGGTATAGGACATTTAAAAAACACATCTTTGCCTGTCGGAGGAAAATCAACCCACGCGGTCCTTTCGGGACACCGCGGACTGCCGTCGGCTGATTTGTTCACAGATTTGGATCAGTTAAAAAACGGCGATGAGTTTTATATAAAAGTTCTTAATAAAACTTTTAGATATACTATCGACCAAATTCTGACCGTTCTTCCAAATGAAACGGAAGAACTGAATATAAAAAACGACAAGGACTACGTTACCCTTGTTACCTGTACGCCGTACGGCGTAAACTCTCACAGATTATTAGTGAGAGGCAAACGCGCTCCCTATGATGATTCAAAAGGGATTCCTGTCTACGATAACAGAAATCTGCAATCATTCTGGTCAAGGCTGCCTGTACAGTACAGGCATATGCTTATAGGCGCTTGCGCGATTATCGTATTTGTTATAATCTGGATAATTGTCAGATTTATTATCAAAAAAGTAAAGCAATCAAAACAATCGGAAATATCCGATGAATCTTAAACAAAAGTAAAGGAGGGAGTCCTGATGAAAAACAAAATAAAAACATTAATGCTGTCAGGGCTCCTGCTCCTGATACTTGTGTCCTTTATGGCGCCTGTCAGCGCTAAAAATACATCATGTACACTTACTCTCAACTGTTCTGTCAAAGAAAACAACAAAGACAGAGCTGTTTCGGGAGATACCTTTGCTATCGTCAAGATCGCGGACGTTAGCTTAACAAAATCAGAAAACGACTATAATCTCTCATACAAAACGCTTCAGCGCTTCAAAGACTTTGACTGCCCATGGACAAAGCTTTCTTCATCAGATATGCGCGTCAAGTCTAATAAGCTCGCCGAAAATGTTACTAAACGAGATTATGTTGATATAAAGACAACCGACAAAAACGGACGTGCCCGCTTTAATTTAAAAGAGAATGGGCTGTATCTTGTTATAAGAATCAAAACGGAAAACGCCAAAGTTACTTATGAACCGAGTTTAATCAGCTTACCTCAGATTATTGACGGAAAGCTTAAGTATAATGTAGTTTCTACACCAAAGTTACGCAGTAAAAATAACGATAACTATGGTTATCAGGGCGATTTAAATGACGGCAATTCCGCCAGTCAGGATAATGATAACGGCACACGTCTGCCACAAACAGGTCAGTTGATTTTGCCTGTAGTTTTGCTGTTTATTATCGGAATTCCGATGATTATAATTGGTGTATGGCTGTTGAAAAGTGGTAAAAAGAAAGATGAAAATTGACGGTACTGCCAGAAATACTCTAGGAAAAAACATATTAATCGCGGGAATAGTATGCGTAGCAGTAGCATTCATTATTATTGCGTATAACTTAATAACTGACGTTAACGCGGGAAATTTTACTAGCTCCGTTATGGTTAAAATTAAAGACTATATTGACAGTGAAAAAACAAAAGCTGAAGAAAACACCGATAACGCCGCGGTTCCTTTTCAGGGATATAACTTTATGGGCTATCTGAATATACCCGAACTGAGTTTAAATCTGCCTGTGATGTCCGATTGGAACTACGATAAGCTGAATGTTTCGCCCTGCAGATATTCAGGTTCTGTTCTGACGAGCGACCTTGTTATCGCGGCGCATAATTACAGCAGCCATTTTGGGAATATTTATCAGCTTAAAAAGGGTGACAAAGTAAGTTTTACCGATATGACAGGGGACACGTATAAATATGAAGTCTCTTATATCGATACATTGAAACCTGTAGAAGTTAACAAAATGACCTCGGGAGAATGCGCTTTGTCTCTGTTTACGTGCGACTGGACTGGCACGGCTCGTGTTACAGTGCGTTGCGACAGAATGTATTGACAGCGGAGGATAATATGAAAATCTTAAAAACGCTAAAATTTCTAAATAACAAAAGAATGTGTAGTAAAACACTAAGTGTTTTACTTTGTGTCAGTGTTTTTGTCGCATCCTTTGCTTCAACGATTTCTGCTGATACTATCAACAGCACAGCGGATAATTCCATAAGCACGAACAGCGGAGCAAAAGCTGTTCAGTCGGTTGACAACAATACTGATGAAAATAATAACGATATTATTGGTCAAGACGAAAAATCATCTGACGCCAACGGTTCCGATTCTTCTTCTGCACGATTTTCTATGCTGCGTGGTAACAGAGACGCTACAGCATCCTACAGCGACCGTCTCACAGACCGCTCTAATGATATAGGAGTTTACTCCGAGGGTTATAGCGATTCACCGTGTACCTTTGAGAAAACCTATAACATTTCCGCGAATGTATGGACGTCGGATATGCAGTCGGCTGCGGGCGGTACAATATATATCGGAAAAGATCGCTTGGGCAGAGATATAAAGGTATGGCAGGCGGAGCAGTATTGGGACGGTAGTGTGCCGTTCCGAATTACATCAGCTGCGGGCGCGAACGGTACAGTTGATTTTCAAAACTATAATGATTTCTTATTGGAAGATAACAGCGCGCCGAGCGGTGCCTTTAAAATTGATAATATTAATCTGGAATACTGCAGAATAAACCTTCTCAGCCAGCTTCAGAATCTGTATGCCAGAGGCAATAAACTTGTAATCGGAGAAAATGTTACAACCGAAAGCGGAAAAACATGGAAGATTTACGGCGGTACCGAGCACGATGAGTTGTTTAATCACGGCAGACCTGATATTCTGACAAATGTTGTAGTCGCGAGCGGCAACTGGGGCTCTGTTTTCGGCGGCGGCGAAGGCCCCGCAGGCAGAGGAACACAGGTTACAATTCGCGGAAACGCGACTGTCGGCAATGTTTATGGCGGCGGTGAGCGCAAAGGCAGTATCGGTACCAACGAAACTGGAATCGGCGACGGAGTAAACGTGTATGTAGAGGGTGGTACAGTTACCAACCTTTACGGCGGAAGCGCGATAAACAGCAGAGACCTTTTAACGGGCAGCCACGCCTTGACTGTCAACGAAGATATTAATATTAATATCAGCGGCGGTAATGTAACCCGTGTTGTCGGAACGTCCGATACTACAGATACCAGTACTATGGATGCTTCTACTTTGGCTTCGAGTCCCGTAAACGGCAATTCCGTTATAAATATATCATCTGCCGACAGTGTTTCTTCTGTCGCTGGCGACCCGAATCGTAACCATTCCACTGCTCCGCGCCAGGTCAAAGGTTATACACGCCTTAATGTGACCGCGAGCAACGATTTCACATATTTTGATGATTTTGATGTTGTGAATATAGCCGGCGAAAATGTAGTTGTTACATCCGATTCAAAACCTGGCGATAGCTTTACTGACAGCAATCTTACTTTCTGGGGCAGTTCAAATCGTGATGGTTATATAGGTCAGATAAGAGTAGCCGAAGGAGCTAAGCTTGTTTTAGATCAGGGCGGTGTTATAAACAAACCATATAACGGCAGCTCTGCCGAAGCCGACAGCGTTATTCAGGCTACAGCCAATCATAATCCGTTCTATCATTCTAAATCATGGGTTGGCGAATCTTCCGAGGCTCGTCGATCGCTCAGTACGGTCGCGATTGATGGTACCGGAGCGGGTATTACAGCCGCTTCGGGATCTTCCTTTAACGATTCAACCGATGTATGCGGACTTCGTATTCACGGAACTGTTCAGGGAGCGTTGGGTGATTCTTCAAGCTATAACAACAATGTCCCTGGCTATTCTACTCTGGAAGTAACGGGAACTCCAATTTACAGTACCGCCGATGATTATTATTACTATATTGTCTCTGACGGCTCCGCGAACGGCGGCAAAGCTTTTACTGAGCCCGAGGGAGCGGATTATGTTGTATGTTACAGATTCCTTGATAACGGTAAAATCGGATGGTATCTGAGAGAAAGACCTGAGATTAGTATAAATAATAAGCTTGTTCGTTCTGGTGAAACCGGTAATATGGTTATGCGCGTCGATATGAACGGCTTTGAGTATGAATGGAACAGTACAGCTTCGAATAATACAGTAGATTTCGGCTGGACAAAAACTACAGGAACTGACGAAAACGCTCTGACAACTGTTACAGATGGTATTTCGTTGTCATCTTTAGCGGGTATTGAGAGTGATTCATCAGGACGTTTCAGTAATATTGTTTTCCAAACCGAAAACGGTGTCAGATATTTAGAATCTTTTGATTATATTATTGACAGCAGCACTCCCACAGACCCGGTGTACTATGATGCTTCAATTAATTATCACGTTGTGGGTACTTACAACAATGTCTCTTATGAGGATAATCGTGAGGCGAATGACGCTGACGCCGCGAGATGTGTTTATGACTTCGCGGGCAACGATAATCTTCACAGCAGCGAGGGTTATGCCGACTCTGTTATGCAGACCTATCCCTACGACACAAGTCCGGCGGGGGAGGATACCGCTTTACTGAGACTGTATCTCCCGTATGGCGTAACAGGTAATTTGAATGTATCGGAAAACGACGGCCACTTTAGATTTACTACTGATTTCACTATAGATGCTCAATTGATTGACAGCGATACAGTGGTTGCGAATTATACAACCGCCAATGAAGCGACGTCAAACAGCCGTTACGCGGTTACTATTGGCGGAGACGAGCTTTCTTCGGGTGTTACAAAAACATTAAGCAGCTCTGTGTCTAAATATGTTTGTACTGTATACTCTCATAAGGGTATGACCATAGACGATATTTCACAGAATAACGCGAACGGCTTGCAACTAAATCTCGCGTTAAGCGGATTGAGTAAGGGCGGAAACAGCGTTGGCGACAGCAATCCGTCCGCCGTTAACAACGGTGAACTACAGATTAAAGCGTTCCCTTATAATCAAACCATTTCATATAAGCTTTGCTTTAGATTCACAACACGTACGCAGGGTGTTAGGGATTATGTCGAAAAGGGCGAATTGACAGCCGCTGAGTTTTATAATATGGGCAATCAACTTAGTGATGAGTTTATACTGAGTAAAGCGCCGTATGAGAGCAATCACGGTGAAACCCTGAATTGGTCAAACGAGAATATCACACGTTCCGAACTAAACGGGGTGAAGACTGCTCTGATTACATCTGTTCAAAGCGTCAAAAAAGTTTATGTAAACTACAGAACAACACCAACAGGACCGTACGATACTGTTTTTGAGGCAAGTATCGGCGCTAACCGACTCAACGACGCCAACGTCGCTGAGATTTCAGTGCCCGAGGAGTCAGGCGGACTAAAGTTCAATTATTGGGAAATCCGCAAATCGGGCGAAAGCAGTTCTCCTGTAATCGCTAAATGTTATGACGCTGATTTCAGTTATTGCATAATGGATAACTATTGGATAAGCCCTGTTTACAGCGAGTCCGAAGTAACTCCCGCCTCCGACGGTAAGAGTATAACTCTTACTCATCTTGATTACAGCAGAAATCGTTGGACAGACAGCGAAGGTGTGCCCAGTGATAACGGCAGGAGCGATTATCTTTACACAGATTTTGAAATCGCTTATGTTGACAGCGGAAACGATATTTTTAGTACCGTTAATACATACCGCACAGGCATCGCTTTTGAACTGTGCAGACAGCTTGATTTGAATAATAATGAGCAATTTGTGCAGGGATATGACTACGGATTTGTTTCAAATGAAGCTAATCTGAAACAGGCAATACTAAACGGCTCATCCTCATATAACGCTGACGGAAACTCAAGAAGAATCCAGTACAGCAACATTTCAACAAGCTCTCTTACTAATAAAAATCGTATAGAGTTCGGAAAAAGCTATTACAACGCTTATAAAATAGAAAGCGGAATCAAAAAGTACACTAACGCTACATATATTTTAAAAGCTACAGCGTACTTTATAGACAGTAACAACGCGGTAACGCTCAGCAACCCTGTGTATGTTTGCCTGTATGATATTTCACAACAGAACTTTATGTTTAGTTAGACTTGTCATAATAAATGATAAAATGACAGCGCGCTCCTTAATAGGAACGCGCTGTCTTGTTATTATTTAGGAATGGGATAAAATGTGCTTATTCAACCGTTACGGATTTAGCGAGGTTTCTCGGTTTGTCAACGTCGTTGCCCTTGTTGACCGATGTGTAATATGCGAGAAGCTGCATCGGTATTGTGGCGACCATCGGCATAAGCATTTCGCTTATCTGAGGTATGCGGATAATATAGTTCGCGCAGTCAAAGCCGATGTCCGCCTTCTGGTCGCAGATGACGATCGCCATTGCGCCTCTGGCTTTAACCTCTTTGATGTTCGAGAGTGTTTTTTCGAATAAAGAGTTCTGAGTAGCTACCGCGATTACTGGCATACCATCTGTAATAAGCGAGATTGTGCCGTGCTTAAGCTCGCCCGCGGCATAGCTTTCTGAGTGAATGTAGCTGATTTCCTTAAGCTTGAGCGAGCCCTCCATGCTCAGCGCGTAGTCAAGCCCGCGCCCGATGTAGAGCAGGCTGTCAGCTGTAATCAGCTTGGTTGAAACATATCGGCATACGTTTTCAATTCTGTCAATTGTATGCTGAATAACCTCGGGTATGCGCACAAGCTCAAGCGTAAGACGCTTGCATTCCTCATCATCAATTCTGCCCTTAGCGTAAGCCATCTCGAAAGCGAGCAGATACATTACGCTAAGCTGTACCATATAAGCCTTTGTTGAGGCTACAGCGATTTCGGGACCCGCGTGGGTATAGATTACCATATCAGCCTCACGCGCTATAGAACTGCCCTTAACGTTGACAATGGCGAGGGTTTTCGCGCCCGTACCCTTAACAAGGTTGAGCACCGCCTTTGAGTCAGCGGTTTCGCCTGATTGGCTGATTATGATTACGAGGTCGTCAGGTGTGAGCAGAGGGTCTCTGTAACGGAACTCGGACGCGATGTCCACCGTAACGGAAACACGCGCGAGCTTTTCGATTACATATTTTCCGACCATACCCGCGTGCATAGCCGTGCCGCACGCGACAATAAAGATATTGTTGAACCCTTCGAGCACCTCGGGGGTAATTCCGCACTCGCTGAGGTTTGGCATTCCACCCTCAATACGCGGAGTGATAGTCGTTTTAACCGCTGTGGGCTGCTCATGAATTTCTTTTATCATAAAGTGAGGGTAGCCGCCCTTTTCGGCGCTGTCCTCGTCAAAGTCGGCGGTTTTCAGCTCTTTTTCGAGCATTCTGCCGTGAAGCGTGCAGAACTGTACCGCTCCGTTTTTAAGTACTGCGATTTCGCCCTGCTCAAGCAGATAATAATCCTTGGTGTATTTGATAATAGCGGGTACGTCCGAGGCGATAAAAACCTCGCCCTGTCCCTGACCGACAATCAGCGGGCTTTCACAGCGCACCGCGTAAACTGTCTCGGGTCGGTCGGCGAAAACTATGCCAAGCGCGAACGAGCCGCGAAGCTCGTGGAGAACTTTTCTGATACAACGGATAGGATTGCCGTCATAATAAAAGTCCAGAAGCTGAGCCACAACCTCTGTGTCTGTGTCAGAAAGAAACTCATCACGCTCATTTTCGAGCAAAAACTGCTTGAGCTGCTTGTAGTTCTCAATAATGCCGTTATGTACTATGGTGACGCGTCTGCCTGAGTGCGGGTGAGAGTTTACATCCGACGGCTCGCCGTGCGTCGCCCAGCGTGTGTGACCGATTCCCGCGTGACCTTGAGGTTTGCCCTCACGCTCCATTTTTTCTTTTAAGTCCGAGAGTCTGCCCTTGGTTTTGGCGACCTCGATTTTGCCGTTTTCGAACACGGCGATTCCCGCTGAGTCATATCCTCGATATTCAAGCTTTGTCAGCGCGGAGACAAGCACGTCCGAACAGTCGCGTGGTCCTACATATCCAACAATTCCACACATATTCTTAATCTCCTTTAGTTTAATACACGATTATTATATGCTGATATAAATACAATGTCAACGAAGGTTGCAACATTGATAATTATTGATGTTGCAACCTTGTTGTTTTAGTTTTATATAGAATCGAAATTCTGCATTGCGTCAAGTCCTGTCTGGCCTGTTCTTACCTTTACGACTTCTTCAACGTCATAGACGAAGATTTTACCGTCGCCGATATGCCCAGTGTAGAGCGTCTTTTTAGCCGCTTCAATTACCTTGCCGACAGGTACCGTGCATACTACGATATCCATCTGAACCTTAGGCAGGAGGTTGGTTTCAATCTGAACTCCGCGGTAATACTCGGGCTTACCCTTCTGAACACCGCAGCCCAGTACGTGAGTTACGGTCATACCTGTAATGCCGATATCCATAAGAGCCTTCTTGAGCGGCTCAAGTCTTGACTCACGGCAGATAATCTGAACCTTGCTGATTTTCGGTGTGCCGTCGTCAAATACGGGAACCTTCTTGACGGGGATAGCCTCGGCGACAGGCGTCTCGCCGCTGACCATAACGGGAGGAGCCGCTGCGCCTTCCTCAACATACTCGGGGAGCATACTGAAGCCAGCGTACGCCGAAGGCATACCGTGTTCCGTTGCGTCCAGACCGAGAGTTTCCTCCTCGCGTGTAACGCGAAGTCCGATAGTCTTTTTGATGAACAGGAATGTGATTGTGATTGTCACCGCCGTCCAAGCCGCTACGGATACGAAGCCTAACAGCTGCAAGCCCATAAGCTCAAAGCCTCCGCCGTAGAAAAGTCCCACGAGCTTCTCGCCCGAAGCGTTCGCGATTGAGTACCCTGGGGCTGAGTCTGTAGCGAACAGACCAACCGCGAGCGTACCCCAGATACCGTTCATCATATGAACCGCTACAGCGCCGACAGGGTCGTCGATGTGCAGCTTGTAGTCGAGCAGCCATACTCCGAATACTACGAGCAGACCTGCCACGATACCGATTACAACGGCGCCGAGCGCGTCCGTTACGTCACAGGGAGCCGTAATCGCTACAAGTCCCGCGAGGGACGCGTTGAGGCACATACTTACGTCGGGCTTGCCGTACTTAACCCATGTAAAAATCATACAGGTCACGGTAGCGAGAGCGGGTGCAATTGTTGTTGTCAGGAAGATTGAGCCGAGCTGCTCAACAGATGTAGCGGCAGCGCCGTTGAAGCCGTACCAGCCGAGCCACAGGATGAACACACCCAGAGCGCCTAAAGCGATGTTGTGACCCGGGAAAGCGCCGACCTTAACTTTGCCGTCCTTGTCCTTCTTGAACTTACCGATACGAGCGCCTAAGATTTTCGCGCCGATTAAAGCGGAGATACCGCCGACCATATGAATCGCGCAGGAGCCCGCGAAATCGTGGAAGCCGAGCTGATTCAGCCAGCCGCCGCCCCAGATCCAGTGAGCCTCGATCGGATAGATTAAAGCCGAGATGATTCCTGAATATACGCAGTAGGAGAGGAATTTTGTTCTCTCCGCCATAGCGCCCGATACGATTGTGGCGGTTGTCGCGCAGAACACGAGGTTGAACACAAAGCTTGAAAAATTGAAGCTTTTGTACGCCGTAAAGAGGTCGAACCCTGGCTTACCGATTAAGCCTAATAAATCCTCGCCCATAAGAAGTCCGAAACCGATAAGGATAAACGTAACTGTACCGATACAGAAATCCATAAGGTTTTTCATAATAATGTTGCCTGTGTTTTTGGCTCTGGTAAAGCCCGCTTCAACCATAGCGAAGCCCGCCTGCATCCAGAACACGAGCGCCGCGCCGATTAAAAACCAAACAGCGAAAAGCTGTTCATTAGTCATTTGTGCGATTAGTTCTTTTATTGTTTCATTCATATTGATTACTCCTTAATTTATATTTCTTAAAACACGACAGCGTGTCTCCGAAGGAAACACGCCGATGTGCTTATACGCTGTTTTAACAGCATATAAATGAATGAAGGAAACTATCTATATAAATATAGGATAGTCGTTAGAAACTGAAGAGCAGGTCAGTATATGACGGATAAGGCCAATACTTAGCCGACGTTTTCTCTTCCATACTGTCGCCGAGCTCACGGATTTCATTCATCTTTGAGATAACGCTTTCCTGATAGTAGTGTGCTTTCTCTGATGTGTCATCAATTGCACATGCTCGGTCTATTTGTTTGCCCAATTCATCTGTAAGCGCGATAAATTGTTCAAGCTCATTAGAAAGACTGATAATCAATCCTTCCTCAGCTTTAGTGGGAACAGCTTCTGATACCTGCTTTTTAGCGATAACTGTTTTTGATAACTCGTGAACAAATTCAGATACAGCGGGTATGATTTCCTTTTGTGCCATCTGCTTCATCGTCATACCTTCAATGTTGATTTGTTTTGAATACATTTCGAGTTCAATATCACAGCGCGCGCGCAGCTCGCTTTCGGAATAAATATTATTTTTTGTAAACAGATTAATGTTTTTGTCATCAAGAAAATGATCGAACGCTTCAGGCAGTGTCTTTAGATTAAGCAGACCTCTGCGCTCAGCTTCTTCAACCCATTCCGCGGAATAATTATCACCGTTAAAGATGATACGCTGATGGTTGGTGAAAACTTCTCTGATGAGCGACCTAACAGCGGATTCAATATCGTCAGAGCCGTTGAGCTTATCATAAAACTGGCTGAGCTCCTCAGCTACCATTGTGTTAAGCATATAGTTGGGACAGCCGATATTGAGTGATGAACCGAGAGCTCTGAACTCAAACTTGTTGCCTGTAAAAGCGAAGGGGGAGGTGCGGTTCCTGTCGGAATTATCTTTTTTGAAATCAGCCAGAACGCCAACGCCTGTGTGCATTCTTGAAGCTTTATGGCTGTGATAATCCTCGCCGTTAATAATTGAACGTACAAGCGCGTCCAGATCATCACCGAGATACATCGAGATGATAGCAGGCGGAGCTTCATTGGCTCCGAGTCTGTGGTCGTTGCCAGCCGAGGCAACTGTGATGCGCAGCAAGTCCTGATACTCATCTACAGCCTTGACTACAGCCGCTAAAAAGAGAAGGAACTGAGTATTGTTCTCGGGCTCTTTTCCGGGCTTGAGCAGGTTTTCGCCTGTGTTGGTTGAAATTGACCAGTTGTTGTGCTTGCCTGAACCGTTAACGCCCTTGAAAGGCTTTTCGTGAAGCAGACATACCAGACCATGACGCTCGGCTACCTTCTGCATAATTTCCATTGTCAGTTCGTTATGGTCGGTAGCGATATTTGAAGTTGAGAAAATCGGCGCGAGCTCATGCTGCGACGGAGCAACTTCGTTATGTTTGGTTTTCGCCAGGATTCCGAGCTTCCAAAGCTCCTCGTCCAAGTCGCGCATATATGCTGAAACTCTTGTTTTGATTGAGCCGAAATAATGATCCTCAAGCTCCTGACCTTTCGGCGCCATAGCACCAAAAAGTGTTCTGCCCGTCATTTTTAAATCGACGCGCTTATTATACATATCTTTGTCAATTAAGAAGTATTCCTGTTCGGGACCAACTGTCGTTGATACACGGGTAACATCGGTTTTGCCGAGTAAATGTAAAATCTTTACAGCTTCTTCGCTGAGTCTTTCCATAGAACGTAAAAGAGGAGTCTTTTTGTCGAGCACTTCGCCTGTGTAAGAACAGAAAGCTGTGGGAATATATAAAGTGCCGTCTCTTACGAAAGCGGGGGATGTAGGATCCCATGTTGTATATCCTCTCGCTTCAAATGTAGCTCTGATTCCGCCGGAGGGGAAGGACGACGCGTCGGGTTCGCCTTTAATCAGTTCCTTACCCGAAAACTCCATAATAACTCCGCCGTTTTTCGGCTGAATAAAACTGTCGTGCTTTTCGGCTGTTACTCCTGTCATCGGCTGGAACCAATGTGTGTAGTGAGTAGCCCCGAGCTCAACTGCCCAATCCTTCATAGCGTTAGCTACGACATTGGCTACTCCTTCATCAAGAGGTTCGCCGTTCTGAGCGGTTTTCTTTAACGCCTTGTAAGTAGACTTGGGCAGACGCTCCTGCATAGCCTTGTCGCTAAATACCATACTGCCAAACAGTTCGGGAACTTTTGTCATAATAATCTCTCCTATCTTTTCTATCCTGTTATAAACAAAAAAGGCGCTGTCGGCACAATGCCGACAACCCCTTTGTTGCCATTGGCGATATTATACTGCTTTGTTAAAAACTTGTCAAGTGATTTTGCAATATTTTTTGTTATTCTTGCAAAATTTACAAAAAATAACCCGAAATTCGCAAGTAATTCTATAAAATATGAATTTTTGTCATTAACTAAAATTCAAATAATCACTTGAGATAGTTGTCTATAATAACCTGCGCGGCGAGTTTTTTTGTAATTCCCGCGTCCATTGCTGATTTTTCTACATATCTGTGGGCGTCAGCCTCGCTGTATCCTTCGTGGTCAATAAGTATCCATTTAGCTTTGTTTACAACTCGAATCTCGTCAAGCTTACTTTCGGCTTTACCCGCTTTCTTTTCCAAAACCCGCAGACGCTCTCTCGCGCAAATCAATAACGAAATAACGTGAGATACAAACGCTCTCGAAACTGGCTTTTGAATAACAAAAACTCCGTGAACAGAAGTTTTTGCGTATATTTCCTCAAATGTATCGTTAGAGGAGAAAATAGCTGTGATAGTTCCGTTGTTGTTGCTGGCGTCTATACAAAGACGAGAACCGAATTCATCTCTCAGCGGCGCGTTAACGATAACAATATCATATCTCTTTTCGAGCAGCTTACAGCGAGCGTCAGAAGCGCTGTGCGAATGTTCAAGCTGATATTTGTCTCCTGACAGGAGAGCGCTGATTTCTTTGATAAATTTATCGCCTGATGAAACTAACAGTATTCTGTATTGATGTTCCGAAAAACTCAAATTTCGCTCTCCTTTCTTGTAATATAATAGTTTAATTAATTATTTGTTTTCGTAATAAATACTTCTGACAGTTTCGGGTATATATTCTTTTATCAAAGATGATTTTTGAGCTTCGATACAAGCTTTTTCAAAACTGTTTGGGAGACTTACAGGCTCTGCGCCGGTTTCGCTTTGGCTGTAATCTGTGGGTGAGGGGAGCGCTCGTTTGTTATCTATACCGTCCAGAATCGCGTATATCATAAGCGCGAACGCGAGATATGGATTAGCCTCGGGATCAGAAGATCTTACCTGCGCGCAGCGATAACCTGTTTCAGATATATATGAGAAAACAAGCTGCGAGCGGTTATTCTCAGACCAAGTTATATATTTGGGCGCTTTATGCTGTCCAAATCGTTTAAAAGATTGTGAAGTCGGGTTGAGGAATATTGTCATTCCCGAAATATTATGCAGGATTCCCGCTATAGCGTAATCGGTGACATCTTCGCCCGTTTTTGACTTTACAGATACGGATATGTGCAGCGCTGAGCCGGGTTTGTCTTTTATAGGCTTTGGTGAGAAATCAGCGTAAAGTCCGTTTCTCGCAGCCATTGTGCGTACAACGCTGAGGAAGGTGACGGTGTTGTCTGCGGCAGTAATCGGATCCGCGTATCTGAAATCTATTTCATTTTGTCCTGGTCCCGCCTCATGATGAGAGCTTTGCGGTTTAATACCCATTTGTTCCAAGGTCAGACATATCTCGCGGCGTACATTTTCGCCCTTGTCGAGCGGAGCTATATCCATATAACCCGCGTTGTCATAGGGGACGCCTGTGTTCTCTCCGTTATCGTCAGTTTTAAAAAGATAGAACTGCATTTCAGATTTGAAATTAAACCGATAACCTTTTGACTGAGCGTATTTAACCGCACAGCGCAGCAAAGCGCGGGTATCAGTTTCAACAGAACTGCCGTCGGCGTATGTTAAGGTACAAAACATCCTTACCACTTTACCGTGCTCGGGTCGCCACGGGAGTACGGTTATTGTGTCGGGCTCGGGATGCAGCCAAATATCGCGACCGTAGTCGCCTCCAAAGCCCAAAATATAAGAAGCGTCAATTTCGATTCCTCTTTCAAAAGCTCTCGGCAGCTCGCTGCGTTGAATTGAAATATTTTTTTGAGTGCCAAAAATATCGCAGAATGTGAGTCTGATGAATTTTACATCCTCTTCTTCAATATATTTCATCAATTCCTGTTCAGTATTATTCATTATTCTACCTCTTTTCTTTTGTGACGGCGGTTAAATCTAAAAAAGGCGGCACTTAGGACTTTGTAATCCTAAATGAACACCTTTGCCCATATTTTAGTTTTTTAATTATTGTTTTTAAAAACAAATTACAGCAACTATTATATACAGTTCTTATGTCCTTGTCAACGATAAAATGTTTTTATCTTTGAATAGCGCTAAAGTATTAATTTGCACTAAATGCTTGACAAATAAATTATTTAGGCGTATAATGCGTAATGTTGAGGCAAAGGCGTCTTGGGCATAAGCCCGAGGTGCCCTTTTTTATGTCTTTTTTAACTAAGAACATTTTTATGTATGGAGGAAATTATTATGTCTTATGTTGATGAAGTACTTGCAAAAGTAAAAGAGAAAAACGCTTCCGAGCCTGAATTCTTACAGGCTGTAGACGAAGTTTTAAATTCACTTCGTCCGGTAATTGAGAAAAACGAGGAAATGTACAAAAAGCAGGCGCTGTTAGAGCGTCTCTGCGAGCCTGAGCGCCAGGTTAAGTTCCGCGTTCCGTGGGTAGACGACAACGGTCAGGTTCAGGTTAACACAGGTTATCGTGTTCAGTTTAATTCAGCTATTGGTCCGTATAAGGGCGGTATCCGTCTTCATCCGTCAGTTTATATCGGTATTGTTAAGTTCCTTGGCTTTGAGCAGATTTTCAAGAACTCCTTAACAGGCTTGCCGATCGGCGGCGGTAAGGGCGGCTCTGACTTTGATCCCAAGGGCAAGAGCGATAACGAAATTATGAAGTTCTGCCAGAGCTTTATGACTGAGCTTTGCCGCCATATCGGCGCTGATACCGACGTTCCCGCTGGTGATATTGGTACAGGCGGACGTGAGATTGGTTATATGTTCGGTCAGTATAAGAGAATCCGCAACCTCTATGAGGGCGTTCTCACAGGTAAAGGCCTTACTTTCGGCGGTTCATTAGCTCGTACAGAGGCTACTGGGTACGGTCTTCTTTATCTTACTAACGAAATGCTCAAATCAAACGGCATTGACATCGCGGGCAAGACAGTTTGTATCTCAGGCGCTGGTAACGTAGCGATTTACGCTACCCAGAAAGCTCAGCAGCTCGGCGCTAAGGTTGTTACTTGCTCTGATTCCACAGGTTGGATTTATGATTCTGAGGGTATCGACGTAGCTCTCCTTAAGGAAGTTAAAGAAGTTAAACGCGCTCGTCTTGACGCTTATGCTGCCGCTCGTCCTTCTGCTGTTTATCACGATAAGAAGGCTGAAGGCTCTAACGTTTGGGATATTAAGTGTGACATCGCGCTTCCTTGCGCTACTCAGAACGAGCTCGATATTGAGAGCGCTAAAACTCTCGTTGCTAACGGTGTATTAGCTGTTGCTGAAGGCGCTAATATGCCTACAACTCTTGAAGCTACCGAGTACTTCCAGAACAACGGCGTACTCTTCGCGCCCGGTAAAGCTGCAAACGCGGGCGGCGTTGCTTGCTCCGCTTTGGAAATGTCTCAGAACTCCGAAAGATTATCATGGACTTTCGATGAAGTTGACCAGAAGCTTCAGGGTATTATGGTTAACATTTTCCATAATCTTGACGCAGCCGCTAAGAAGTACGGTTTTGAGGGCAACTATGTTGTCGGCGCTAATATCGCCGGTTTTGAAAAGGTTGCCGAAGCTATGCTTGCTCAGGGTGTAGTCTAATATCAACTTATATTGCAACAAGCGCGCTCTCCTTTTTTAATAAGAGAGAGTGCGCTTTTTAAATGAATGGAGGAATATGTAATATGGCAAGCACAAAAGTAGACTTAAGCCTGATAGAAGGCGTGCTTAAAGAGTACGCTGAAGTAAAAGGCAGTCTGATAACCATTTTACAGAACACACAGGAGATATACGGATATTTACCGAAAGAAGCGATAGAGCTGATCAGTGAAAAAACAG
>JAHLAX010000270.1 GCA_020625875.1 bacterium
CCTTTCTCTTGCGTTTACGCCCTGTTTTTTGCGTTTCTGCGGGCCTTTCTTCCTGTCCTTCCTGTTTATCTGCTTCATGCGGTGAAGCCACTTCAGCCCCGCATACAAGGCAGAAAAAGCGGTTGTCCGTACACTTCAGCCGTTCGTGCTTGCAGTTCATGTTATACCTCCCTTTTTAAACCAATCTCTTATTTTGTCCCGTTGTTCTGTTGGAAATAATGCCGTTATGTAACTGTTTTTCGGTGGAAACTTGGCGTTTATCGGTGTAGCTTCCCTGTCTCGTCTGCGCGTTCTCCCGGTTTCATCACAGAAATCGTCTATATCATGGGATGCCTTTTTAACCTTTGCCTGTTGGGCTTTCAGTAAATCCTCCGATGCTCCTTGTGCTTTCAGCACTTCCAAATCACGCTTTTCATAGCGCAGTTTCCGCTCCAATGCTCTTTGCTGTTGGCTTTCTTCGTAATCCTTGGCGTTTTCCTCTTCATCCTGTGGCACATCGTAAAGCGTTGAAATACCCGGCACAAAAACCATAGGATAATGACCGCAGTTGATTCCAAACAGCCCCGCCGCTTCGCCGTAACTAGTTTCTGATTGTGCGTACACATGAACCGTGTTCCCGTCCAAATCCTCAACCTCACGCACCATATCGGAGCGGGAAATCACTTTGCCTTGCCAAGGATAACAAAGCGGCCTTGCCCCGTTGTGCCAACTCACTTGGTAAAGGTCGTTGCCGTAACCTTCATTTCGTTCCCACGTTGCGGCCCTTGCAACGTTGTTCATGGTTGTGCGGATATCCATTGCGGCGTATGCTTCAGGACTCCAATGATGCCCGCCGTGATCCACAAAACCCGTGATCCCGTTCTGCACCATGTTTTTAACGGATTCCCGGACAGCTTGGTTATACGCCGTTACGCCTGTTACAACCTCACCCGCGCCAACGTTCAGAATGGTTTGCGTTCTCGCAATCTTGTTTGCAATATCGCTCACAGTTGCCGTATATGCCGCCTGTGTGGATTCAAGCATTACGGTATTTACAAGGTTTAGCTTATCGGCAGATTGCCTGTAATACGCCTGAAACGCTTGCATTTGCCCCGGCACAACTTCCGGCACAGATGGCGGTTGCAGAATGCCTTTTTCAGCGGCTTTCCTCAGTTTTGGCTCTTCCGCTTCCAAGGCATGAATGATTGATGCTTCCAACGCCTGACGGAGTGCCTGATCCGCGCCCTCAAGGCCCGACATGATAATGTCGATGGTTTCTTTATTGATTTGGCCCATCTGTGCAAGCATTCGGGCCTGATAATCAAAACTCCCCGGAAGTTCAACCCCGGCTTTCAGGAAAGGAAAATATTTTGCTAAGTTGATTAAAATTCTATCAGTTACCGCGCCGTAAACATCTGCCATTGCTTCGGACATGTTCGCCACAAAAGCGGGTTTTAGCAATGGTCATCACTCCATCCCGCCGAACAGCCTTGTAACATCTACGCTGTTTCCGGTTCCCTCTGCCTTGATCTGTGCAAGTTCTTTGTCCGCTTCTTCTTCCGTATATCCAAGCGTGTCCACCATGAATTTCTTTTTGCTCATTAGGCTCGCCCCGACAAGCATCACGCCCTGATTGATTTCAGCGTCCTTATCCTGAATGATGGAATCATCAAACTTAACGGAAACGTTATAGCCGCCGGAAATCAGGCTTTCCACACTTTGCCCTTCCCAAGTCAGCCCATATTTGACAGCAAGGTCAAAAATGGCGTGAACCATGTCCGTTAAAGCGTCCCGGACATTGTTTTCATGTGCCTTGACCGTACCGAAAGTCTTGCTGTTTTCGCTAATGACCTCCGTTGCTGTCTTCATGCC
>JAHLAX010000238.1 GCA_020625875.1 bacterium
ACTAATTGCTACTATTCATCATTCGTTTTTCTTGCTGATTCTGCCGTAGCATTAGCAGCTTCAATAGCTTTTTGTTTCTATTCTTCTGCCTTAGTAATTAAAACACCAATTAAAGTTATAACTGCGGTAATAGCTATTCCCCAAATTCCAGCAGCAAGTCCTGATAATTTCATTGTTTCAGTAAGAAAACGGAATGCTTGACTTGCTGCGAAAATCCCAGAAGTCATTGTACCCATTACTGCACTAACTTTATCACCAGTAGTAGAAGATTTATCTCCAAAAACTTTAACAGCTTGAGTTGCAGCATTATATGTTCCCATTAGCTAAGTGCCAACAGCAGCTGCTTTAGTCATGCCTTCCATAAAAGTAGCTACATGACTAACTGTGCCCTATGCTTCAGATTGAATAGCTGCTAATCTTTGTTTAAATTCTTCTGCCGATAAAGTAGAATCTTTTAACAACTATTCTAATTTAGCAATAATCGTCTAAGAAACATCTTGACCTTTTAAATCATTTAATAATCTTTGCGCTTGTGTCCTTAAAGCATTTATATCATCTCCAACGGACTAAAATGCACTTGGCATATTTGCAAAATTCAAGAATTCCTAAACTAGCTATTTAATTTCTTCTTCTGTTAAATTAGTAACGTCACCTGCAGCTTTAATTTTTTCGGCTAATGCGACAAATGCAGCTCCACTTGCAGTACTAGTATCAGTTGATACAATGCCTAAATCCTACCAACTCGCGATGTAATCTTTCATTTTGTTTACAACTTCTTGAGTATTGAGTTTATCAGCTTGAGCCCATTGATCACCTTGTTCTTTAGCTGTCCTTTGTGCATTACTAATCTAATTAATAATATTTAAATATGTTTCATACACAGCAAGAGTTTCTCTAATTTCATTTTCCTAAGGATTAGCTGTTATAAAATGAACATTTTTATCCCCTTTTTTTCTCGCGGCAGCTATTCGATTGTTTTTAGTTTGCAAAGAACTTTGAATAGCTTGCTCAGTTAATTCTTTAGTTTGTTGTCGCTATAATTCAATTTGTTTACCCAGCATAACCAACTATTCATAAGCTGTTTGTTTTTGAGCAATCGTCTATTCTAAACTACTTTTTTCTGCTTGAGTTAAGGATCCTTCTTTTTCAATTAACTATTGTTTTAAATTATTAATTTCAATATAGCCCTAAATTTCTGCAGCCATTGCAGGATTGCGATCAATATCTACTCGAGTACTCATTTCTTGAAGAGCTTCAGCGTTCTACTTCTTCAATTCAATAGCATTTTTTCTACCTTGACCAGAAAAATACTAAAACTATTGCTATAAACGACTTAAAGCAGCTGGCATTTCTTTAGCAAAATGCTACATAAATAAACTGCTAACAGTTAAAAGGACAGATTTAATACCACCAAATCCTTTAATAAAACTATTAATATAATTTATAAGTTTGGCAAAACTATTATAAAGGTCTGTAAAAAATGTCCTATCAATTAAAGTACTGTATAAATCTTCAAGAGAAGCTTTAACGTGATTTTTTGCAGCTTCCCAACCTTGTTCAAAAATATCTGCCTATTCTTGTAATGCTCCTTCAGCGTTCATGGCAGTATTTAAATTCGTCTCAAAATCTCCCCATTTATCCATTAAAGCAATAAGTTGAGTATATTGACGAACACCACCAACTGTTTGCGCTAAAGCCATTTGCTAATCTTTTGTTAATAATTTCCACTTAGCAGCCATTTCATCAAGAATAGTATCCATATTTTTCAGTTCGCCATGCTAATCTTTAATAGAAACACCAACAGCTTCAAGAGCAGCAGAATATTTATTTAAAGTAGTTCCATCTTCAAGCGTTTCACCAAGTTTTAACCCCTCTAAACGAGAGAATAAGGTTTTAAACGCATTACCTACAACATTTTCAGATTGACGTGTTGCAGCAACAACTGTAGCTAAAGCACTTGCCGCATACTCATAACTTAAACCAACTGTTTTAGCACTAGCCGCAAACTGTTGCATACCCCCGGCAATTTCAGCAGAGCTTGAAGCAGTACTTGCACCTAATGCAGTAAGAACATCAGCATAATGCTCTAAGCTTTGAGCACCATTATCAAAGTTATTCCAAATGGCTGTCATTTGCTCAGAAACAGCCTGTGCGCTCATTCCTGTTACATTAGCTAATTTAACAGTTACATCAGTACGTTCTTTTACTTGCTAATTGTTTAAACCCTATTGGTAATAAATAAGAGATGCATCAGTATATTCTGTAGTTGTTGTACTTAACTATTTAGCTGCTTTATTAGCTTCTATTGCGAATCGAGCCATTTCATCAGCACTTTGTCCAGTAACAATACGAATATTTGTTAAAGATTTATCTAAATCTTGAGCATAATAATAAGCCGTTTGTACAGCCCCAATAACAGAATGTAAAACACTTGATGAAATTTGCCATCTTAAAGTATTCATTAAAGTTGTTTTAAATTCATTTAATCTTTTATTAGCCTATAATAAAGGGGCATCAGCCTAAGCAATACTTTGAGATAATTTTAAAAATGCTACTTGTCCTTCTGGGCCAATAGCAGCTAAATCTTTCTAATAATCTTTTAATTGTTTGTTAGAAGCATTAAGGCTAATAGCAAATTTTGATAAATCTAATTTGCCAGTATCA
>JAHLAX010000239.1 GCA_020625875.1 bacterium
CAATCAACGAACTTATAAGCGAAAGTATTCCGAAAGATTTAAAAGAAAAAAGAAAGCATTTCGACGATTCAATGGATGCGGGATGGAAAGATATAGAAAAGTATACGAACGACATGATTAATGTATATTCGTCAGCGCTTGAACAGGCCTCCGTGGCAGAATCGGGAAAATACAGTTTCTTTGGCGGCAATAAATATAGTAAACTCGGAGAAGAAACTATAAAAGCAGGGATTTTGGATGCCGGAGGAGACATTCAATGGCATTCCTATATGAGCCGTCATTATGATGACTATTGGGTAAACGATCTCGACTCTAGATATTCGCTTGAATCGAGGATTTCAAAGAAACTAAAAGAGTACGATGCCCAAGAAAAACGCATGGAGCCATTCGTTAAAAAAGCAGAAGAATATGCTAAAAGCCATCCCGGTACACCGATGTCTGTCGATTACAATGCCGGAACTATCCGAATAGGACCGGACACGTTTAAGGTGGGGTAAAAATGGAAACTTGGAGAGAAGAATTTTATGCCTCCGATTACGGCTCTGAATACCTGATGCATCACGGTATTAAGGGACAGAAGTGGGGGCGGAGACGGTATCAGAATGAAGACGGAACGCTCACCGAAGCCGGAAAAGCCAGATACGCAGAAAACTATTCCGACCAGCAGAGAACCAGAGATAAGAAAATTTATGGCAATTCTGCCGTAAAGCGTATTAATAAAAGGATGCTTAACGGTGAGAGCATCCAGTCGGCGAGGCACAACGAGGCCGTTTACAAAGAGAAAAAGGAAAAGGCTAAAACTACAACTCGTAGGATAATGAAGCCTCTTAGAGACTTGACTATCGCAGCGACTGGTGCAGCGGTACTTGCTCTTGGCGCAACCGCTATAACAAAAGCTGTCAATGGCGAGAAAATAGTACTTAAAGACCTTCCCAGAGATACTATAAACATGGGTAAAAACATCGTTAATAACATGTTTGGTGGAATTGCATCGAGTGCTAGTTCAATGAGCTCCGGTTTTACTGAGATTAGAAGACCCGATGGTGCTACTCTTCGATTTGCCGATCCGCTCAATTCGAGAATTGGTGCCGACTGGATTAGGTCATTCAGATAATTACGGAACAGGAGGTATCTAATGGAACCTTGGAGAAAAGAACTATATGCCTCCGAAGTTGGCGGCTATTATTTGATGCACGGTAGAACGAAGGGCGTAAAAAACGGACATGGGAAAGTGTACGGATACCGCTCCCACACGCGCCATCATGAAGGACAGATGGCTAGGTCAAAGAAAGAAAACGTTCACGGTAACGGAAGAGGCATGGAGGACATGCCTACTGCCGATCTTATAAGGACAGCTGACTATATTATCGTCAACGAACAGAGTAAAGGCGATAAAGGCAATTCGAAGAAGGAAAAAAGCCCGGAGGAATTAGCAAAGGGCATCGCTGAGGCATCAAGAAATGCAAATGCTGGTGCATTGACTACCTATAATGGTGTTGAGCAACTGGTTAAAGCAACTAAGAATCAGAAAATTGATTTGAGCGGCTATTCTAACAAAGAGCTGCAGGATGTAATAACCAGGGCAAATCTTGAGTCGTCTTATATTCGTTTGGCCGAAGCTAACTCAAAAGCGGGGAAGCGTAGGGAAGCAGTTAATGGCGCCCTTACCGCTATTGGCGGAACACTCACTACCGCTGCATCAGTTTTAACAATTGCGTTAATAGTAAAACAACTTAGAGAAAGGTGATCTAAAATGGAATCATGGAGAGAAGAATTCTATGCCTCCGATTACGGCTCTGAGTACCTGATGCATCATGGTATTAAGGGGCAGAAGTGGTATCGTAGGCGCTATCAGAATGAAGATGGATCTCTTACCGAAGAAGGAAAAAGACGGTACGGAAAAGACAATCCTAACGGAGAGTTTAACAAAGCCAGAGACGAAGGGTTTGACAAGGTTCTCGATTACCAGGATTCTCAGTCAAAAGGCAAGAAGATTGCTAAATCAATTCTGTTTGGTGAAAGCGGCCGTATGACTTACGATATGGCAAGAAAACTCGGTCATCAGTCGAGACTTAGAGCGGCTATAAATGCTGCTTTTGGCCTCTCAAACCTCGGAACACTTGCCGGGAACGCAGCGTCAACGGGCATTTCCGAAGCTGGATACAAACTTACAGGCGGCTCGGATGACGACGATAATGATG
>JAHLAX010000173.1 GCA_020625875.1 bacterium
CAGGAACTGTTCAACATCAGCGACAGAACGCTGCAGCGGATCCTGAAGGCGCTGCAGGCCGGAGGCTACATCCGGATCCAGGACGGAGACGGAGGCGCCGGACGGCGTAAAATCTACGCCGGGATCAATCCTCTCGCAGAGGAACCCCGACAAATTTGTCGGGGTTACCCCGACAAAAATGTCGGGGATAACAATAAAGAGTATAACAATATACCCCCCACAAGCCCCCCAAGGGGCGAGCGAGCGAAATCAAACGTACCGAAGACCGCGCCGGAATGGAAGCCGAAACGGTTCGAGGGATTCTGGAAGTTCTACCCCAAATCCGCCCACAAGAGCAAGCAGGCCGCCATCAAGGCCTGGGACCAGCTCAAACCCGGAGATGAGTTAATCGACGAAATCGCCAAGGCCCTCCGGAGGCAAATGGCAACGGATCAGTGGCAGCGAGGCATCGGGATCCCCTACCCTTCGACCTACCTGAGGCAGCGGCGCTGGGAGGATGAGATCTCAGATCCGGACGAACCGGAGCCGCAGCGGGAGGATCTGCCATGGATCTGACCGCCTGGAAACGAGCGCAGGAGTCGGTGATCGGCGCCCTGCTGATCGACCCGGAGTACAGCGCCGGCCTGATCTTCCAGAGCGCGAAACCCTCGCACTTCGGCGAGACGGAGCTGCGGCACGTCTTCGAGGCAGCCAGAGAACTCTGGAACGAGAACCGGAAGCTGGACGCGATCACCATCCTGAACCGCGCCGGAAGCGAGTACGAGCAGCTCCTGCGGGACTGCATGATCAACACCCCGACCGCGAGGAACCTTCCGGCCTGGCTGGATATCTGTCAGGACTCCGCAAGGCTCACGGCCATGCAGGCCGAGGCCCTGGCCATCGTAAACGCGGACCGGGCCGACGACGCAGCCAGCGCATGGGAACGAATGGGCACCATGCTGCAGGACGCGGATCAGGGCGAGGATCTGAGCCTCGCCGAGCTGATCGGCGACTACTGCGACCGGATGCAGGACAAGCGCCCGGTGAGATACCTGAACTGGGGCATTGAGTCCCTCGACCGCGACCTGTACGTCAGCGGCGGACAGTTCGGAGTGATCGCAGCGGACAGCTCCGTCGGCAAAACGGCCCTCGCGCTGCAGTTCGCGTATCACATGGCGGCGGACGGACACCGCGTCGGCTTCTTCAGCCTGGAGACCCCGAAGGAAAACCTCGAAGACAGGCTGCTGGCACAGTATCAGGTGGCCGGCATCCCACTGCCGAGCACCAAGCGCAAGAAGCTCACCGACGAGGATCTCCGCGCTGCCGGCGAGGCCGGAATGCGGTCCGATCAGATCTACCTGCGGATCCTGCGGAACTATGAGACCCTCGAGAGGATCCGCGCCAAGACGATCCAGCGGCGCTTCGACGTGATCTTCATCGACTACGTGCAGCTGATCGACGCGCCGGGCCGGGAGCGCTGGGACATCGTGACAAACATCAGCATGGGCCTGCACCGGATGGCGCAGCAGCTGGGGATCACAGTGATCGGCCTGAGCCAGATTACCCCGGCAGTCAAAGGCCAGAAGGCGCCGACCAAGGACGACCTGCGCGAGAGCCGGCAGCTGAAGCAGGACGCGGACTTCATCCTCCTGCTCTACCCGGACACGGAGGAAGGCGTGCCGCCGACCGCCAGGGTGCTGGAGATCG
>JAHLAX010000057.1 GCA_020625875.1 bacterium
ACCGTTTGCTTTGTCCGCCTTTCGAATCCCTATTCCGCAAAAGAAAAACGACCCATATGGGTCGTTTCCGTTTGGCTGAGGAATAGGGATTCGAACCCCAACAAACAGAGTCAGAGTCTGTCGTGCTACCGTTACACTATTCCTCAATATGTTGTCGAACAGTATTTATTATATCCTAAAATACAAAAAAGTCAAGTCTTTTATATAAAAATAATAATTTTTAAAATCTCTATTGCAACAAAAATACTTTTGTGTTATAATAACTGCTGTTGAATAACGAGGTGTGGCTCAGTTTGGTAGAGCGCTGCGTTCGGGACGCAGAGGTCGCAGGTTCAAATCCTGTCACCTCGACCATAAATAAAAGGTATCCTTTTGGATACCTTTTATTTATTAGATATACAGGATTTGAACAGGGCGTTAATAAAACAGTCCTGCGGACTGTTTTTAGCCCGCCGCGCTGATGAAACTTTAACTCCGCACACGCCACAACAGGCGAAACGTAACATATTGGACTGATGGAGCGTATGTCACCTCGACCAATTGAACGGATACCCACAGAGAGTATCTGTTTTTTATTCATATATAATCGGACTCGAACAGTTTGCTTAAATAATTTAGGTTATACTATTCCTGAACGAAAAATTAATAGAATGTTAGTCTATTTTTATATAAGTTTTCAATTGACTTTTGTGTTTATTATATCTATAATAATTGTACCAAAAACAAGGAGTGATACATATGAAAAGAATTATTGCAATAGCGATTTTAGTTGTTATGGCGGCTACTTTGTTTGTCGGCTGTTCCTCGTCTAACAGTTCTTCCGACGTCAAGCTCTCAAACGTACTCGCTGATATTAACAAAAAATTCCCTGATTCTGTCAAGGGGCTTTCCGAGCTTAAAGAAAAATCCGACCTTACCCGTTATTACGAGATTGAGGAAAAGGAAGTTGCCGATTTCGCGGCTGAGATTAATACCGATTCTTCCAAAGCTGCTATGGAAATTGTTCTTGTAAAAGCCAAGGACAGCAAGGCTAAGACCGATATTGAGCAGAAACTCACGATCCGTTATAATTCTATCGTAAGCCAGTATGCGTCCTACAGCGCCAAGCAGCTCAAAATGGCTAAAGACGGCGGAGTTAAGACAAGCGGCGATTATGTTTATCTTGTTGTTGCCGAGGACAGCGACGGCATCTTCAAGCTGATAAAAGAAGAATTAAGTTAATATTCTAATAATGAATTAAAAAGTCACAACATTGTAGTTGTGGCTTTTTTGTTTTTGTGTTATACTGTCAATATTATGAATATTAAAGATAATTTTAAACAAATGAATGAAATGCAGCAAAAGGCGGTTTTTTGTACAGAAGGACCGCTTCTTATTCTCGCGGGCGCTGGATCGGGCAAAACCACCGTGCTCGTAAATCGTATTGCCTATATCCTCCAGAGCGGCTTGTGTCAGCCTTGGCAGATTCTCGCTATCACCTTTACCAATAAGGCTGCTGGCGAGCTTAAGGAGCGAATCTGCAACGCTGTGCCCGAGGGAGGCGACGAAATCTGGGCGGCAACCTTCCACTCAACCTGCGCGCGTATTCTTCGCCGTTACGGTGATAGAATTGGTTACTCCACGCACTTTACCGTTTATGACAGCGCCGATCAGAAAAGTCTAATAAAAAAAGCGCTTTCTCAGCTTAATCTTGATGAAAAACGTTATCCTGTGCGTTCAATTATTTCTGAAATATCCAAGGCGAAGGATAAAATGCAGGCGCCCGAGGATATGCTCAAAAACGCCGAACGCACAAAAGATTTTCGCTTGGAAACAATCGGCAAGATATATCAGATTTATCAGGCTGAACTTAGAAACAGCGACGCTATGGATTTTGACGATATGCTCTGCAATACGGTCAAGCTTTTTGAAGAAAACCCTGATGTACTCGAATACTATCAAAGACTGTTCAAGTACATAATGGTCGACGAGTATCAGGACACCAATAAGGTTCAGTATAAATTCGTCGCTATGCTTGCCGAAAAGTCTCAGAATATCTGCGTAGTCGGCGATGACGACCAGAGCATATATAAATTCCGCGGCGCTACAATCGAGAACATCCTATCTTTTGAGAGCAGTTTTAAGAACGCCAAGGTTATTCGCCTTGAACAGAATTATCGCAGTACCAAGACTATTCTTGACGCCGCAAATAACGTAATTGACAACAATACGGCGCGTAAGGGCAAAACCCTCTGGACGCAAAACCAAAAAGGCAAAAAGATTACTGTTCATACCGCGCTTTCCGAAAGGGAAGAGGCTATGTATATCGCTGATAAAATTCTCGAGGGTGTTGATAAAGGTCGAAAATTCAGTGACTTCGCGGTTCTCTACAGAATGAACGCTCAGTCAAACACCTTGGAGCAGGTTTTTTCACGCAGCGGAATCCCGCACCGCATAATCGGCGGTCACCGTTTTTATGACCGTGAAGAAATCAAAGATATGACAGCCTACCTGCGCGTTATTGATAACCCTGACGACAACGTTCGCCTGAACCGTATTATAAATGTTCCGAAGCGCGGCATCGGCAAAACCACAATGGATAGGGCAGGGGAGCTCGCTGTTCTCAACAACACCAGTGTTTATAATGTAATCAAAAACGCCGAGAACTATCCCGAGCTTTCACGCGCAGTCGCCAAATTCAAACCGTTTTTAGAGCTTCTTAACGGATTGATCAAAGCTCATAACAGCGGGGATTATTCTTTAGCAGAATTATATGAGCTTGTTTTAGAGCACACCGACTACAAAAATTATCTTAAGACAGAAAAAGAAAACGCCGATGTCCGTATTGAGAACATCGAGGAATTAAAGACGAATATCATCAAGTTTGAGGATGAGTATGAGGACGAGGCTACGCTTTCGGCGTTCCTTGAAGAAATCTCGCTTTTGACTGATATTGATAACTATGACGCTGAGACCGACGCCGCCGTTATGATGACGCTCCACAGCGCCAAAGGTCTCGAGTTCCCTGTTGTATTCATAGCGGGAATGGAAGAGGGCGTGTTCCCTGGAATGTCCGTGTTCTCAAATCCCGATGAGCTCGGTGAGGAACGCCGCCTAGCGTATGTCGGTATAACCAGAGCGAAAGAGGAGCTGTACCTTACAAAAACAAAAGGACGTATGCTGTTCGGCTCTACAACGCATAACGCTCCGTCACGCTTTGTCGGTGAGATTCCCGAGGAGCTTATCGAGCGCAGCGGCGACAGATTCAGCTCAATGAGCGCGACTCCCGCATCATTCGGATTCAAGCCTGAGCCGAGCCCATCGTCATATAACCTCAATAAAAAGCTCACGCCGTCTTTTTCTAAACCGATTCAAAAGAACACTACGACCTTCAAGGTCGGCGACAATGTTCTGCACAAGGTTTTCGGTAAAGGTATGATTGTAAAGGCTGAAAAGATGGGCAACGACACAATGCTCGAGATTGTGTTTGAGACCAAGGGTACAAAAACCCTCATGGCGAATTTCTGCAAAATGGAAAAGATATAAGCCTTCCCTTATTATCAAAAAAGTATTTGCAAACAAACAGGGCAGCCGATTGGCTGCCCTGAATTTTATGGCTTTTTATTCAGTTTAAATTCGTCCTGAACCATGGCATGTAGAACATGGTAACTGAATTGTTTGAGGCATCTGTATCGTCTGATAAGGTAAGACGCTTATAACCTGAGTTGTCCAAGTTGTCTGTGATACTAATCCTAAACCATGACAACTGGGGCAAAGAATAGTAGTTCTGGTTGTAGGTGAATAAGAACTGCTTGAAGATGAGCTCGATGACGAGCTGCTGGAGGAACTGCTTGATTTCTTAGACTTTGATTTAAGATAAATTGTCGCGGTCTTTGTAACGGTCTTCGGCTTGTACTCACCGTTACCCTTTACGGTAACCTTAATTCTGATTTTGTATGTTCCTGCCTTATAATTGCCCTTCTTAAATGTCACAGCGCCTGTCTTTTTGTTGACAGTAATCTTTTTATAGATTTTGGCTGACGTGCCCTTTTTGAGCTTAACAACCTTTACCTTGCCCTTAGCGTCAACTATATGGAAGGGTGTTATTGTTTTCTTGCTCTTTTTAAGAGAGGAGGCTAAGAATCCGTCGTCTAACGCCTTAACGAATACTGTATTGGACTTTCTGTCTTTAATCTTAATCTTGACTACTTTGTTGATAGTCTTGCTCTTGTAATCATCATTACCTTTAGCTGTGATTTTGAGCTTAACCTTATAAGTTCCCTTTTTGTAAGCGCCTTTCTTAAAGGTAATAGCGCCCGTCTTTGAGTTAACGGAAATCTTCTTATAAATCTTGGCGGTTGTGCCCTTCTTGACCTTAACAATCTTAACCGTTCCCTTAGCCTTGCTGACTTTAATCGGCTTAACAGTCTTTTTGGCGTTTTTCATATAATACAGCTTAAGTGATTTGGTTGAGGCTTTTACACTAAGAGTGTTGGCGGCTTTGTCTTTGATAACAATCGCGGCTGTTTTCTTGACTGTCTTAGCCTTGTATTCGCTTGTGCCTGCCGCTGTAACATTTACAACAACCTTATATGTGGCAGGTTTATATGTGCCTTTTTTGAGCGTAATAGCGCCTGTGGTTTTGTCCACTGTAACTTTATCATAAATAGACGTGGTTGTGCCGTCCTGTACCTTTTCGACTGTAACAGCGCCTTTGGCGTTTTTGATTGTGAGAGGCTTAACAGTCGCTGCTGCTTTTTTGAGAGCAACGGCTTTTACTGATTTTGTTGAGGCGGATACAGATAGTGTGTTGTCGAGTTTGATCATATCTTCGGTGATTTCTATGTTGTTCCATTCACCGACAAAATAATCAGAGCCCCAGATGTTATAGATTTCATCATTGTCCTCGCTCCAGCCTGTGAGGGTAAAGGAGTTACCCGCTACGTCATAATCGATAGTAGTGTATTCGGTATTATCCCATGTGGGATTAGTAATTTCGGAATCAACAATTCCGAAAATAACCTTATCTAAGAGACCGCGGAAAACAATTTTATCACCGGTTCTGACGCCTATAATCATAGTGCCCGCGTCTTTGTTGTCGCTCCATGTATACGCTACCCAGTTATAGTACTCGTCATCCCATACTCCTCCAACGTCAAAAAGCACGACGTCTGTGTCAACGAGAGCCGATGATTCTGATGTATTAGACTCATCAGAAGATGTTTCAGAACTATCTTCGTCCTCATAATCGTCCGAATATGACTCTGAACTGTCTTCATCGTCATAACCGTCTGAATAAGACTCTGAACTATCTTCATCATCATAATCATCTGAATAAGATTCGGAACTTTCGTCGTCATCACTTTCAAAATCAGTAATGATTCCTTCGTTAGTCCATTGTCCTACATATAAGTCCTCGGATTCATCGCCGCTTTCATCTCCGCCACTCACTTCATCCTGCTCGTACCAGCCTGTAATGGTGAAGTACAATCCGTCTACTTTGTAGTCAATAGTCGCGTACTCATATTCTTCCCATACAAGATCTTCTTGTTCTTCTTCATCATAATAAAAGTTACCAAAAGCAACATATGAGGATAATCCGCTGAATTTGTAAACGACCTTATCACCAATTGTATCTTTTGTTCCTTTAACGAGGCGAGCGGATGCTTTGTTGCTTGCCCATGTGTACGCCACCCAGATATAATCGGTTTCGTCATCGTCATCAGCGATGCCTGAGCTGAAAGTGACGTCATATGTTGACGAAGAACCCCCGCCTGTAGCTGTTTTAGCGCTTGCTGAAATCGGAGCAATCGCAATTATACTGAGCAGCATAATAGCTGACAGAACAACGCAAATTGTTTTTTTGAAGTTTATCATAAAAATCCCTCCTAATATATTTATTTAATTATAACATAAAACTGATTTATATTTCTTTCTGATTGTCATATTTTTGAAAAAATAGTATACAAAATTTTTAAGGGCTATTTGTCTAAAATATACAAAAGAGGCTGTCGCAAGCCGCGACAGCCTCAAAACTGCATTATTTAATCTTGTGAATCCAGCCCTCGGGAGCTTCAATTCTGCCCATCTGGATACCTGTGAGGGTATCATAGAGCTTCTTTGTAATCGGGCCCATCTCATCCATACCGCTCGGGAAGCAGATTTCCTCGCCGTGGTCGTTAATCTTTCCAACAGGGGAGATAACAGCCGCTGTGCCGCAAAGTCCGCACTCGGCGAAATCTTTTACTTCCTCAAACTTAACAGGTCTGTGCTCGACCTTGAGTCCGAGATACTTCTCGGCAACTATCATAAGGCTTCTTCTTGTGATAGAGGGGAGGATTGAGTTGGACTTGGGTGTTACAACTGTGTTGTCCTTTGTGACGAACAGGAAGTTCGCTCCGCCTGTTTCTTCAACAAATGTGCGTGTAGCGGCATCGAGGTACATATTTTCGTCAAAGCCCTTTTCGTGAGCGTCAACAATCTGATAAAGACTCATCGCGTAGTTGAGTCCCGCCTTGATGTGACCTGTACCGTGAGGAGCGGCTCTGTCGTAGTCACAGGTTCTGATTGTAATCGGTTTAGCGCCGCCCTTAAAGTAAGGACCAACGGGTGTTACAAAAATTCTGAACTGATATTCGTCAGCGGGTTTAACGCCGATAACGGGGTTAGTACCAAAGATATACGGACGAATATACAGCGTAGCGCCTGAGCCGTAAGGAGGTACAAAGTCAATATTAGCTTTGACAACCTGCTCAACCGCGTCGATAAACTTTTCTTTTGATATAGTAGGCATCTTTAATCTTTCAGCCGACTGAATAAGTCTTTCGGCGTTAAGGTCAGGGCGGAAAGTAACAACGCTTCCGTCTTCGGTAGTATATGCCTTTAATCCCTCAAATACTGTCTGAGCGTACTGCAAAACGCCCGCGCACTCGTTGATTACTACGGTGGCGTCGTCGGTGATTACGCCGTCATCCCACTTGCCGTCCTTGAAATTAGAAACATATCTTTTTGGAGTTTCGATATAACCGAATCCAAGATTGCCCCAATCAATATTTTTATCAGCCATTTTAAGACTTCCTTTCATTAAGAAATACTTTAACATACTAAATTTTATCACTGTTTGAATAAACTGTCAAGATTTTATTGTTTATATTATTTTAATTCTGTTTTAGAAAAATAATTTATACTGTTTTTATTATAATGTTTGTATTGAAATAAATGAGGTAATGAGTGATGAATGCACCTAAAATCGTACTTACAGGCGGTCCGCACGGTGGAAAGTCAAAAGCGATAAAAAAGCTTAAGCAGATGCTTGAAGAGAACGGTATCAATGTAATAGTTGTTACCGAAGCCGCGTCAGGCGTGCTTGAGAGCGGCTTTGAGGGCGAAAAGCCCAGCTATGAATTTCAAAAAGCTGTGGCGCTATACCAGCTTACTATGGAAGCCAAGGCGGAAAACAGCGCGAAAGACAACACTGTTATTATCTGTGACAGAGGTCTGATGGACGCTCGTGTTTATCTTAGCGATGATGAATTTGAACGTTTTAAATCCGAGACTAATATGACCGAAGTCGATTTGAGAGACAGATATGACGCGGTTTTCCACCTTGACAGCACTTCAGTAAATAAAGAAATGGTTTACGAAAACGACCATATCCGCGATGAAAGCCGCGATGAGGCGCAGGATATAAATGAGCGCTCGCTGAAAGCATGGTGCGGTAACTTTCATTATAGATTTATACCCGTGTGTGATACCATTGACCAGAAGCTCGATATTCTTTTCAGAGAAGTCAAGGCGTTTTTGGGGATTCCAAAGCCGCTTGAGATTGAGCGAAAGTTTTTGATAAAGTACCCTGATATTGAATACTTAAAAACTCTTAATTGCGTCAAGTCCGAGATTGAGCAGAGTTATATGCTCGGCAAAAACGGCAAGTTCCGCCTGCGCAAACGCGGCGAAAACGGTTCATATGTATATATTAAGACCGTAAAAAATAAGATTTCAGAGACTGTCAGAGAAGAAGTTGAAACCCGCCTTTCAGAGGATGAGTATAACGCTCTTATCTCTTCAAATGTTAAAACAGGTTCAATCAAAAAGGACAGATATTGTCTTATGTATGACGGCACATATTACGAGATAGATGTTTTCCCGTTCTGGAAAAAACAAGCTTATCTTGAGGTGGAGCTGCTTTCTGAATCAGATGTTGTGAAAATACCAGATTTTATTGAGGTTATCAGAGAAGTAACGTATGATTCTCGCTATAAAAACAGCTCGTTGTGCCGCAATATTCCTGACGAAGATTAATTTTATAGGTAAATCAATAAAAGTATTGACAAATCAGCTCTCTTTCGATATAATAGATAGGCTGATTTAAACAACTGCGCCAATAGCTCAGCTGGATAGAGCAACTGCCTTCTAAGCAGTAGGTCAGGGGTTCGAGTCCCTTTTGGCGCGCCATATGGTGGGATTAGCGTAGTTGGTTAACGCGCCAGTTTGTGGCACTGGAGACCACCGGTTCGAATCCGGTATTCCACCCCATAATATGATCCATTAGCTCAGTTGGCAGAGCACTTGACTTTTAATCAAGGTGTCCCGGGTTCGACCCCCGGATGGGTCACCACATAAAAACGGCTTAAACACTACGTTTGAGCCGTTATTTTAGTG
>JAHLAX010000134.1 GCA_020625875.1 bacterium
AAAAAGAAAAAACTCAACAAAGCAGCCCACAGGAACAGGCACTTCATATACTGTGAATTTAAAAAGTGGGACTAGTTTTATCAGTCCCACTCTTTTATTAGAAATCAGCGGATATCCTGATTATAACTATCTTGTCTTTAATGGATGGTATTATTTTGTTAGAGACATTGTTTCTGTTCGTCAGGACTTGTGGGAAATCTATTGTGATGTTGATGCAATGGCAACCGCTAAAAGTTACATTTTAGCTTTAAAGGCGTATGTGATGTATGACAGTGTTGCTAATACTGAAATACCTGATAATAGATTACCCATTAAAACTACTAAGAATGTTTCAGTATCTACCGCTGCTTGTCCTTTTGTTCCTGATAGTGGATGTTATATTTTATCTTTAACAGGATCAAATGACACAACAGGCGTATACAAATGTGATTCTAATGAGCTGGCTGCTTTAATAGATGATGTTAGCGATATTGTTAATAACTTTGAAAGTGGTTTATCTCCATATCCATCAAGTCCTAAAACACCTTTAAATCCTAATCCTACCATTGAGGACTGGTGGGAATATTTTTGTGATTCATTTGCATGGATTTTTGAATGGGTTACCCGTCCAGTGTCTCAATTTTTTGGATCTGGAAATATTCCTGAAAATATCAGAGAGTGTAAGTTCATCCCATTTAATGTGGGTACTAGCGGTGGTTTAGATCCTATATATCTTGGAACATTTGCCACCAATACTTCCCTTAGAAAACTTACTAGTGATACTGTTCATAGAACTGCTACGGTAAGTATACCTTGGCAAGCTTCAGACTTTAGAAGAAGAAGTCCCTACACTGATGTATATTTATATTTGCCTTATATCGGCATGACTAAATTATCATCAGAAAATCTTGTGGGAGAATCTACTATTACTGTAGCTTATACTTTAGGCATGAGAGATGGTTCATTAATCGTCACAGTTTCAAGTGGTGGAGAAATCATAGGACAATATAGCAGTAATGTAGCTGCTTCTGTTCCAGTAGGTGTATCAAATATCAATATCCCTAAAGCTGCTCAGAGTGTTATTATGGGAGCAGCTGCGGTTGCTACTAAAAGCATAGGCGCGGTAGGAATGGCCGCTCTAAATTTTGGAGATTCTGTTACACCTAATTTTTCATGTGTGGGAGGTCTTGACGGAGTTGCTGGAACAGCAACCAATCAGAATATAACTTGCTATACTGTTTTCCATGATACAGTAATCGCACCTAATACAGAACTTGCTTCTGTTGGAAGTCCTACCATGGAACCTAAAGCACTTTCCGCTCTTACTGGATATTGTCAATGCTCAGGAGCACATGTTGAAGCGCCTTTTCCATCGCCTATACTCGATAGAGTTGATGCTTATATTAATAGCGGGTTCTTTATTGAATAGGAGGTAATATGAATACGATCACTTCTTATAAAGTTGTATGGGTAACTCAATATGGAGATTTAATGGAAAAGGACTTTAATGATCTAACTGAAGCTAGAGATTTTTCTTCCAGCGTAAGTGATTCAATACTATATAAGATACAAATGTTAGGTTCAATCGAAAGGATAGCGTGATATGAGTAGTATACTTTCAGGTGTTCAGGTTCCTTTTCAGGATCTTGTACATCAATTCTTCGCTAGAAAGCCTAAAGATGTTGATGGAGTTGCGAAC
>JAHLAX010000058.1 GCA_020625875.1 bacterium
CGAAAATGCGCGGTTACACTCAGAGCCGATTCTCCTTCAATGTCAAGGGAGGCAGATGTGAGGCGTGTCAGGGCGACGGTATCATAAAAATCGAAATGCACTTTTTGCCCGATGTTTATGTTCCCTGCGACGTGTGTAAGGGCAGACGATATAATCACGAAACTCTCGAGGTCAAATACAAGGGTAAGTCTATTCACGATGTGCTCGAGATGACTGTCGAGGAAGGGCTTGAGTTTTTCAGCTCGATTCCCAAGATTGAACGCAAGCTCAGAACGCTTTATGATGTGGGCTTGGGCTACATTAAAATCGGTCAGCCCGCCACAACCCTTTCGGGCGGCGAGGCTCAGCGTGTGAAGCTCGCCACAGAGCTCGCCAAGCGCAGCACAGGCAGAACGGTATACATTCTCGATGAGCCTACAACAGGGCTTCACATAGCTGATGTACACAAGCTTATCGAGGTTCTCAACACTCTCGTGGACAGCGGCAACACGGTTATTGTGATCGAGCATAATCTAGATTTGATTAAAATATCCGACCACATTATCGACCTCGGTCCCGAGGGAGGCAACAACGGAGGCGAGATTGTCGCCGAGGGTACGCCCGAGCAGGTGGCTGAGATTGAGCAGTCATTTACCGGACAGTATCTAAGGAAAGTTTTGAAATAAAAATTATTATTTTCTAATTGATCAATATATTAAGATTAACAGAAAATCAAAACTGTCATCCTGAGCAAAGCGAAGAATCTTTAAAGATTCTTCGTCACTTTGTTCCTCAGAATGACAGTTTTTTCCTAAATAAATGATATTGCTTTCATTTGCCTGTTTTTGTCTTTGATACTCGGTTTTATGGGCTGAAATTTTGTTATCATATTTTATATAAATTCCCCGTTATATTAGGTGACTTTTTATTCACAACATCAATTGAATTGTCGGCACTGATATGCTAGAATACTATAGTATGATAATAGTATCATAATAGATTTGTAAGGATATGATTATGAATTTTGTTTCAGGATTAAAGAATACTTTTTTATTCGACAAGACAATAAATGATCCCGAGCAGATAGTACGCAAACAGATATGGAATGATAACCGAAAATTCGCTGTTATATGGGCGAGTGCTCAGATTTTTTACTGGGGCTTCTGCCTTTTTATGTCTTTTAATGAATTACGATTCACTTACTGCCGATATGTATATTTAACGGCAATTATCATAAGTGCTCTTTCGTTAGTAAGCGCTATATTTTTTCTTGGAAAAGTCCCTCGTCTGATACACTTGATAAAAATATTAGTCAGTGTAACGATTTTGGGAGGCGGATTGTTTATCGCGTGGATTCTTCTGCCGTATGGATATAATACGGTTACGATTTTTGCCGCGGTTCTGCTTGTTCCCGTTTTGTTTGTGAACAATACGCTTTCAAATATTACCATTATAGCGTCTTATATAATTATAGCGGTATTTTTGTTAAGATTTGGTTTAAGCAGCGAAAGCTACGCTTCCTGTATCAGCGATCTTGTTGTGTTTTCCACAATCGGAGTTACACTCGGGCATTTTGTCAACAAAGCCAGATTTGAGCGTTATGTTTTTGCCGAGTCCGCTGTTCAGCTCGCTAAATCCAACGCGAAGCTCGCGGAACTCCAAACCAAATACGCGTACTATGATCAGATGACTGAGCTTTTGAACAGACGCGCCTATTCTGAGAAAAACGAGCTACTCTCCGCTTATTTGCCCGATAACTGCTGTGCGATTATCGCGGATATTAACGGTTTAAAGAAGATGAACGATACTTTTGGTCATGACGCGGGCGACGAGTTGATTATTGGAGCGGCGGAATGTCTGCGAAAAAGCTTTGAGGGTATTGATACAATATATCGTATCGGCGGTGATGAATTCTGCGTCATCCTGATAAACGAAGATGTAGACGTTGATCAATGTCTTGAAAAGCTTGAAAAACTGTCCGCCGAGTGGCAGGGAGAGTATGTTGACGGCATTTCAATTTCCTGCGGTTATGCTACGTCACAAGAATTTTCTGATATACAGGAAATGCTGAAAGTCGCGGATCAAAGAATGTATATTTCAAAAGGCGAGTATTATATGGCAATGGTTTCGGATGAAACCTAAGGTTGAGATTTTTATATAGTGTGAGAAAGGCTGTCGCGTCGCGGCAGCCTTTGATTTTATCATAGAATTAATTGGAAAATCTGTACAAATCCGTAAATAAATTATATGAAATGTGACGAAAATATTTGACACAATAACGATTGTATTGTGTCGAGTTTTATTATATAATGAAATATCTGGTGTTTATTGGGAGGAATACATATGCCCAAATTAAAACAATACAATAAAAAACATTCATGGCTGTCGCTTCTGGTGCTGATAGTCGCGTGTCTGCTGTTAAACAATATGGGTACACGCCTCAACGGATTAATCGGATTGCCGTTGTTTCTTGACAATATCGGTACGCTTCTCGCCGCGCTTTTAGGCGGATACATACCCTGTATTACCGTAGGCTTTCTGTCCAATCTTGTCGCGGGAATAACTAATCCCAGTTCTATTTATTATTGCGTAATAAGCGTGTTTATCGCGGTCGCGGCGGTTTTGTTCGTAAGAAAGCTGCGGCGTGTTAGCTTCCCTTATGTTATTTGGGCGGTGTTGACGTTCGCTTTTATCGGCGGAGTTATCGGCGGAATATTGACGTGGCTTATTTACGGTATGGACTTCGGAACAGGCTTTGCTGTCGATTTAGCCGCTTCAATCAACCGAGTTGTACCGATGGGTTACTTCTTCTCTAACTTATTATCGGCGTTTTTAGTCGACGTTGTCGACAAGGCGATTGTAACGGTAATCGCGATTCTGATATATAAGCTGTTGCCCTCGAAGCTTATCAGATTTTTAAAGGAGCAAGGCTGGTATTACATAACCATTATTGAAAAATCAAGTCAAAAAAACCGTAAGCGTGCGTCTCTGCGTATGAAAATGACCTTGGTTGTCGCTATATCAACCACACTTGTTGCGTTTGCGGCTATTTTCTTTTCGGTTGTTCAGTATCATAACTCGTCTTTGGCTGAGTATACACAGCAGGCTGAATACGCCGCCAAAGTTATTGCTACGCATATTTATCCCGAAAGAATTGAGAACTTCCTCAAATACGGAGAAAAAGCCAAGGGTTACGCTGAGACAGAGGAGCTCATGCAAAACGTCAGCGACGCTTCTCCTGAAATTCAGTACGCCTATGTTTATCAGGTTGAAAAGGACGGAACTCACGTTATATTTGACCTCGACACAAAGGAGGTCAAGGGGAATTCTCCGGGAGAGGTAATCGAGTACGACGATACTATCAAAAAGTATGCAAATCTCTTTTTGTCGGGAGCGGAAATACCGCCCGACGTTACGGACGACAGCGACGGCTGGATGCTGTCTGTTTATGAGCCTATAAAGGATAAAGCGGGAAAAACGCTGTGTTATGTTGGAGTCGATATGTCGATGAAGTATCTCAGCTCCGATGTTACATCAGTTCTCGCCAAGGTCATATCACTGCTGTTTGGCTTTTTGATACTAATCAGGACCTATGCCGCGTGGATATCGGAACGCAGTATTGTGAGACCTGTTAATATAATTGCCGATGCCGCAAGCCGCTTTACCTATGATACACCTCACGCGCGTGAGGAAAGCCTCAGAATTATGGATGAGCTCGGTATTGACACGGGTGATGAAATCGAGAATCTGTACGATGAGTACAAAAAGATTACCTTTGATACCGTGAGCTTCATCAACGAGGTTGAGACAAAGAGCGAGCAGATACTACGCCTCCAGAACGGACTTGTGCTCGTACTCGCGGATATGGTTGAAAGCCGTGATAAATGCACGGGCGACCACGTACTTAAGACGGCGGTTTACTGTGAGGTAATTCTTCGACAGATGAAGGAGGACGGTATTTACGCCGACCATCTCAGCGATGAGTTTATTAATGAGGTTGTTCACTCGGCGCCTTTGCATGATATAGGAAAAATTAAGGTTTCCGATACTATCCTCAATAAACCGGGCAAGCTGACCGATGAGGAGTTTAGGATTATGCAGCAGCATACCCTCGCGGGCGGAGAAATAATCGACAAGGTAGTCGAAACCGTAGGAGAAGAGTATGAGTATCTTACCGAGGCTAAAAACCTCGCTACCTTCCATCACGAAAAATGGAACGGAAAAGGCTATCCTATGGGGCTTTCGGGAGAGGAGATTCCTCTGTCGGCACGTGTAATGGCTGTCGCGGACGTTTTTGACGCTTTGGTATCACGCCGAAGCTACAAGGAGCCTTTCCCTGTGGACAAGGCGTTTGATATAATCCGCGAGGAATCAGGTGCTCAGTTTGACCCGTTAATCGTCAAAGCGTTTATGGACGCCGAGGACGAAATAAGACGTGTTCAGATGCTTAAAATGGAGCTTTGATTTAGCGTCAAAACCATTGTATGCCTTAATACAAAGAGGATGATATGAAAGTTTATTTAGATAATATATTAAAACATTTTTTTCGAAAAACCGAAAAAGAGGTAGACCGTGAAATTGACATACTGAATCTCGGGGTAATTTACTATGTGTCTCTGGCTATGACTGTTATACAGATTGTGAGCCTTGTTGTTTATCTGGTATCGCGTTTTATCGATCCCACACAGACATATAGCATGGGCGTTATTATGAACGTTATAACGAGTATAATACTCTGTATTCTCGGTTTTATCTTTTCGGGATATTTCAAGCGCCAAAAGGATATTATCGCCTGTCAAACGGGGATTAATATTTTTGTAATCCTTTATGTTATTCTGCTTTTGATATGGGGCGCTTTGGCTTCGGGACAGACCTATAAAAGCGGAGGACAGATAATCACGTTTTTTACGGTTGAGTTGATTGTCGTATTGTTTATAAAGCTGCGTCCGCTGTTTTCCTCCGCTATTATAATCGTCTCGTATACAGCTTTTTATTTCGCGTTAAATATCTTGATCAGATATGATATAATTGACCCGTATAATTACTTTTTGATGGCTGCTCTTTCGATAGTCGGCGCGATTATCGCTTATCAGACTACTGTTAATTATATAGAGCAGAAAATTAAGTCTGACAATTTGAATGAATCGCTTGTGATTGTCGCTAATCACGACGCTCTGACAAACCTGAAGAACCGCTACGCGCTCAACAAGGTTATTCCCGATTATGTCGGCGAAGACATTTGTGTAGCTATGATGGATATTAACAACTTTAAGAAAGTTAATGATACTTATGGTCACAGAATGGGCGACGAGGTTTTGATAGCACTCGCGGGTATTCTGCTTTTCAGCTTTGAGCATGAGGAAGTTTACCGCTACGGAGGCGATGAATTTCTGATTGTGTCGCGCGGTCGTGATTACGCGGCGTTCTGCGCGAAGCTCGACGAGCTGAACGAAAAATTCTCAAAGGTTCATATTGAGGGGATTGATGAAAGCTTTAGCTTCAGCTTTGGCAGTGTATCATATCATCCCGAAACTGTGACGGATTTTCTTGATATGATTGTTAAGGCTGATAAAAAGCTGTACGACGCCAAAGACCTGTTTAAAGCAAAAAAGCAGCAACAAATTGTTTAATCTGCACAGTTGTTAACGGCGTTAGGATGCGAATATGATGTTTTATTAAAACTTCTGCTGAGCGCTTGACTTTTATTGGGATTTACACTATAATATAAACTACAAAATAACATTGGCAAACCTGTCGAAAGTCAGGGACGCAAAGCTTGGTATCTAAGCGAATTTCGTATGATTGACCGGCCGCAAACTTTTTAGTCTGCGGTCGGTTTTTTAGTTCTATTGGTAACATTTAGGACAGAATATTTATAAAATATATGGAATATATTATGGTGGTTTTCTTTTAGGATAAAAAGAAAACAGGAAGGTAAAGTGTATATTCTTATAGCACCGAAAGGAGAAAGTTATATGAAAAAAGTATTATCAATCGTTCTTGTATTACTGATGCTTATGACCGTTGCTTCTATTCAGATTTATGCTGAGGAAGACGGCAAGACTGTCAGTATTACCGATGACGGAAACTACACTCTTGACGAAAACGACTACACCGCGGTAACAATTGACGGCGTTACGGGAAAGGTTACTCTCGAGGACGCGGGTGTATTCGCGACAGGTCGTTCGGCAATCGTTGTAAAGGGCGGCTCAAACGTGACCTTTGTAATCAAGGGCCATACCACCATCGAAGGTGACTCAAACGCGTATTCCTGCGGTATTGAGGTTGAGCACGGTTCATCCGTAACATTTGAGGGCGACGGTACTTTGAATGTAACAGGCGGTAAGTGGGGCGCCGCCATCGGCTCCTACGGCACCGACACCAACATTCCGCAGAATCAAAGAGTAAAAGTCGGCGAAATCACAATCAACAGCGGTAACATCAACGCTTACGCAGGTCGCAGAGGCGCGGGTATCGGCGCGGGTTATCATGTAAACGGCAACGTCATCACAATCAACGGCGGTGTTGTTCACGCTTACGGTAACGAATGCGGCGCGGGTATCGGCTGCGGCTACGGCACAAGCGGCGGCGCGATTGGAGTCGCGGCTGTCGGCGAATACGACTCAGGTAA
>JAHLAX010000059.1 GCA_020625875.1 bacterium
AAGCTGTAGCCTGAGAAGCAGGAATGAATACACGGTTGTCTTTATAGATTACGATAACGCCGCCCTTAACAACGTTAGCAACGTTACCTGTGAGAACTGTCTTGTTCTCAGCGAGCTCCTTGAGCTCATCCCAGCCCTTCTGGGCGTCTACTCTGCGCTTTGAAAGCATAATTGTGCCTTCAACGTCGTTTGTTTTCATAATAAGAAGCTCAACCTCGTCGCCAACCTTGACAACGTCCTCCGGCTTAAGTGTTGGATCATTGCTGAGCTCATCGGCAGGAATAAAGCCTGACTGTTTTCTGCCTACGTCAACGATTACTTCGTTGGGAGCAATACTGATTACTACGCCTTTTACCCTCTCATTAGTATTAAAATTTTTGAGGGATTCCTCTAACATCTCCTCAAAAGATTCAGTTTCAACTGTTTCGCTGGATTTGATTTCTTCACTCATTGTATCCAGTACCTCCTTTATTATCCTTGCGGGCGTTGAAGCACCCGCAGTTACACCTATTGAACGTGAAATACTAACGAGACTTTTGTCAAGCTCCTGAGCTGTTTCGATTAAAAAGGTATTCGGACACTTGGCTTTACATATATCATAAAGCTTGGCTGTATTAGAGCTGTGCCTGTCGCCTATCACAATCATCAGGTCAGAGCTTGAGGAAATTTCTTCGGCTTCCTCCTGTCGTTCTGATGTAGCCTTACATATTGTATCAAAAATTTTTGCGTTTGTATAGACCTTTTTTACGGTTTTTAAACATTTTTTCCATTCTTTTTTTGAAAAAGTGGTCTGCGCGACGACAAAAATCTCCTCATTATTCTTTATGGGAATTATTTTCACTAAATTGTTTAATTCTTCATCATTGTTAAAAGTATAACACTCACCCTCACAGTGACCTATAATACCCTGAATTTCGGGGTGATTTTTGTTACCCGCGATTAAAACGGGTATTTTTGAGGTGCCCGCTTCCTTGACGATTTTATGTATTTTTTTAACGAACGGACAGGTTGCGTCAACGCATTTGAGCCCTAAACCGTCAATTTCATCATAAACATTCTGAGCCACACCGTGGGAACGAATTACGAGCGCGGAATCATTCGGGCAATCCTCTACCCTGTCGACCGCCTTGCAGCCGCGCGCCTCGAGCTCAGAAACCATCTCCATATTGTGGATAATCGGCCCGAGTGTACAAACCTTTTCGCCTTTATTAAGCAAGTCATAAACAATATCAACCGCGCGCTTTACGCCGAAGCAAAAGCCCGCGGTATCTGCTACACGGATTTTATTTTGCATAGTCTTTTAAATCCTGTTCTCTCATTTCTTTGATTTTGCCCATAACAATCTCACCAGATTTTTTGAGCGCTCTGCGATCCATCTCTTCACCTGAAAGACCGAGTTCTTCAACCGTAACAGGCTGTGAGAAATGTATTATTCTGCGCGCGAACTTGTGCTTGCTGGTCTTGGTGATACACGCGGGCACAACCGACACGCCTGTCTGCTGAGCGATAACGGCAAAGCCGCTGCGCGGACGCATAAGCTCTCCTGTTTTGCTTCGTCCGCCCTCGATGAAGATTGTCATAAGATTACCTTCGCGGATAATATCCTCGCCGTTTTTTAACGCCTTGACGTCGCCTGTACCGCGCTTTACGGGGAAAGCGCCGAGATGGCGGATAAGCCACGCAAAAAATCTGTTTTTGAAAAGCTCATCCTTAGCCATAAAGTTAATGCGTCGCTTCTGGCTTAAACCGAGAAGCACGGGGTCGGAATATGACAGATGGTTACACGCGATAATATAGCCCTTTCCGTCATCGGGAATAACGTTCTTGTTGATAACCTTATAACGGTAAATCGCCTTAAGAATCGGTCTGCAAATACCCCTGCCGATAGTGTAAAGAACCTTAGACTGCCCCATTGGTTTTCTCCTTAATAATGCTGATAATTAAATCTATGCTGCCATCAAGATCAACCTCTGTAGTATCGGCGAGCACAGCGTCGTCAGCCTGCTTGAGCGGAGCTATATCACGATGCATATCGTTGTAGTCGCGTGTGATAACATCCTGAAGAATGTCGTCGTACTTGACATCCATACCCTTTTCGATAAGCTCGTCATAGCGGCGCTTCGCTCTCGCCTCGGGAGAGGCTGTGAGGAAGATTTTTACCTCAGCGTCAGGCAGAATTACCGTGCCTATATCACGACCATCCATAATGACATTGTTGGTCTTAGCCATATCACGCTGCAAGTCGAGCAGATAAGCTCTAACAGACGGTACTGCGGAAATTTTTGACGCCATCATAGAAGCCTCGGGCGTACGGATTAAACCCGAAACATCCTCTTTATCGAGCAGAACAACCTGCTCGCCATTATCGTTAAAGGTGAGCTCTACTATGATTTTTGCGAGTAGCTCATCGAGCTCCTTGCCCTCCTTGGGCTCAACGCCAGCTCTTGTGGCAGCTAAGCCGACTGTGCGGTAGAGCGCTCCTGTGTCGATATAAATGAAGCCGAGTTTTTTCGCGGCTGCCTTTGAAATTGTACTTTTGCCCGCGCCAGCGGGTCCGTCGATTGCAATTGCTATTGACATTTTTGTTTTCTCCTTTTTCTATATTAGGCTTCCCCCGTTGGGGGAAGCTGTCAGCATAGCTGACTGATGAGGGGAAATAATACTTTTTTCAAAAGTATTATTTCAAGATACTTTGTTTCTTAATACATACTTTCATATACGGGCATCAAACAAAAGTTGCCCTCATCCGACCAATTCGCCTTAAGAGCGAATTGCCCACCTTCCCCCACAGGGGGAAGGCTAATTTGAAGCGCTTTCGCCCGCGAGCCTGCCTGTTGCCCAGGCAATAGTGAGGTTAAAGCCGCCCGTATAGGCGTCAACGTCAATTACCTCACCAGCGAAGTACAAGCCTTTTATGAGCTTGCTCCCCATAGTTTTGGGCGTAATCTCGCTCGTTTTTACTCCGCCGGAGGTTATAATTGCTTCGTCAATCGGACGCGCTCCCGTAATTGTTACGGTAAAGTCTTTGAGCAAGCTGACTAAGGCTTTGCGTTCCTCTTTGGTGATGGAGTTGCATTTTTTGTCGGTATCTATTCCCCACCTATTAAGCACTACGGGAATCAGCTTTTTTGGCAAAAGCTTCGACAAGGAATTCGACACCGCTTTGTTTATATTCTCTTTAAAGTCACGCTGAATCCGTAAATCAAGCTGTTCAAAATTCAAAGCGGGCTTTAAATCAATATGAGCCGTAAAGCCCTTTGAAAAGTCCTTGATATTACAACTCGCAGAAAGTATCATCGGACCAGATAAACCGAAGTGAGTAAAAAGCATTTCGCCGAAGTCTGTGTAGATTGTTTTATCTGAACTGTCGGTGACTTTAAGACCAACATTCTTCAGCGATAAGCCCTGCAAGGCTTTGCAGTATTTATCAGGGCTGACTAACGGGACAAGTGAGGGCTTGGGCTCGATTATGGTGTGACCGAGCTTATTCGCGAATTTGTAACCGTCTCCTGTCGAGCCTGTGCGTGGATAACTCAGACCGCCTGTGGCTAGTATTACGCTGTCACAGCTATATAGCTTTCCGTCAGCTTTTACGGCTTTTACGGCGGAATTTTCCGCTATAATATCCTCAACACGGGCGTTGATTATACGCGCGCCGTTATCGGTCGCGAAGCGCCTGATTGTATCTACAACATCCATAGCTTTGTCAGACACAGGAAAAACACGGTTGCCGCGCTCAACCTTGGTCTTAAGCCCCAGATTTTCAAAAAAATCTATAATATCATACGGTGGAAAATTATTAATCGCGCTGTACAGAAACTTATTGTTGACAGGAACGTTACGCATAAACTCCTGTATATCGCAGGCGTTTGTGAGGTTGCACCTGCCTTTGCCAGAAATAAGAATCTTTCTGCCGACGCGCGGCATTTTTTCAAATACAATCACGTCAGCGCCGTACATAGCGGCATATCCAGCCGCGGTTAGTCCCGCGGCGCCGCCTCCTATGACAACGGTTTTACTCATTGTGTCTGTATTCTATTCTGCTTGATGACTTTTCGTATACGCCCTGATGGTTCCATACGAGCTCAAGCTCCTTGAATGTGTCGGTTACCTCGTCTTTCTTCTCAATAACCGTGGCAACAATAAGCGCGTTCACAAGACTGAAAGGCGCTACAAGAGAATCTACAATAGAAGCCATATCGCTTCTGGCTATGAGCACCTCATCAGCCGCCGAAACAAGAGGACTAACCATTGAGTCTGTTATAGCGATAACGTTGGCGCCTCTCTCACGCGCGAGCGTCATGGAGTCAACAGCCATTGTGCTGTATCGCGGGAAGGATATTCCAATCATAACGTCGTTCTTGTCAATTCTGAAAAGTTGCTCATATGTGTGGGTTTTTGAGGTGTTGGTAATTACACGGACATTATCAAAGATAAGACCGAAATAATAGCCCAGAAACTCAGCCAGCGAGGCTGTGGAACGAACACCAAAGATGTATATGCGGCGGGCGTTTACGATAGACTTAACCGCTCTTTCAAAATCATCGCGGGAAATCTCCTCGAGAGTGCGGCGGATTTTGTCTATATCCTGATTCATAATCGCGTCGAGCACATCATTGTCACCGATGCGCGTCGCCGTAACATCAATGCGCTGAACTGATGTGAGCTTATCGCGAATCATCTCCTGCATAGCCTTCTGGAGCTTCGGATAACCCGAATAGCCGAGCTGTGTGGCGAAACGGACAACGGTGCTCTCTGACACGCCGACCTTTTTGCCTAGCTTTGACGCCGTCATAAAAGCGGCGCTGTCGTAGTGTTCTTCTATATATTCAGCGATTCGCTTCTGTCCCTTAGAAAACGAATCCATATTCATTTCTATTCTTGAAAGTAAATGTTCTACCATAATTCATACCTCATCAAAGTAAAAATCATCTACATTATCAGTTAATTTCATCCGTTATTTTATCACTTAAACTTGCAGAATTCAACTGTTTTGCAGGAATTTCCAATAAATTTTGCAAGTTTGGGAATTTTAACTATCATCTTCTTGCAAATATAGGGCTAATATGGTAAAATTGCGGTTGGTGATACTATGATAGCTATAATAGATTACGGCGCGGGAAATATCCAAAGTGTTTATAAGGCGCTGAAACACATCGGCTGTGAGTGTAAAATCACAAGCGACAAAAATGAAATACTTAATTCTAACGGCGCTATCCTGCCCGGTCAGGGAGCATTCGGCGATTGTATTGAATCGCTCAGAAGCCGCGGCATCGACAAAACCGTTAGGGACTTTATAAAAAGCGGAAAGCCCTTCCTCGGAATCTGCGTAGGCTTACAGCTGCTTTTCGAGAGCAGTGATGAAAGCCCTGAGATTAAAGGGCTCGGAGTATTCGAGGGAAAAATCAAAAAGATTCCGAACGGCGAAGGTTTAAAGATTCCGCATATGGGTTGGAACAGCATTAGCCTACTAAAACGCGACGGGCTTTTCAAAAACATTGACGAAAACTCTTATGTATATTTTGTACACTCTTATTATCTTGATGCCGATGATAAAAGCGTTGTGAGCGCTCAGACCGAATACGGTGTAAAGATTGACGCTGCCGTTCAGTCGGGCAACGTATTCGCCACACAGTTCCACCCCGAAAAGAGTGGCGACGTGGGGCTTAGAATGCTTAAAAACTTTGCTGAGATTTGTGAGGTGGGATAATGTACGCAAAAAGAATAATCCCCTGCCTCGATGTTAAAAACGGCAGGGTCGTAAAAGGTATGAGCTTTGTTAATCTTGTTGACGCGGGCGACCCTGTTGAGTGCGCGATTCAGTACGACAAAGAGGGCGCTGATGAGCTTGTGTTCCTTGACATTACAGCTTCAAGCGATTCAAGAAACATTGTTGTCGATATGGTCAGACGTGTGGCGGACAGCATTTTTATTCCGTTCACAGTCGGCGGCGGTATAAGAAGCGTCGACGACTTTAACGAGATTCTCAGAGCGGGCGCCGACAAGGTCAGCGTAAACAGCGCGGCTATCAAACGCCCCGAGCTTATAAACGAGGCTTCAAAAAAATTCGGCAGTCAATGCGTGGTTACGGCGATTGACGCGAAACGCAAGGGCGACAGCTGGGAGGTATATATAAACGGCGGACGTGTTCCTATGGGAATTGACGCGGTTGAGTGGGCTGTCGAATGCGAAAAACGCGGCGCGGGCGAAATTCTGCTTACCAGTATGGATGAGGACGGTCAAAAAAAGGGCTACGACCTCGCTTTGACAAGAGCCGTATCGGAAAAGGTTAATATCCCCGTTATCGCCAGCGGCGGAGCGGGAGCGCTCGAGCATTTTTACGACGCGTTTACCGAAGGTAAGGCTGACGCAGTGTTGGCGGCGAGTTTGTTCCACTTCGGTGAGATACCGATACCCGAACTGAAAGAGTATCTTAAAGATAAGGGAATAAGCGTGAGAATATAAAGAGAATTGAGAAATGAGAGTTTAGTATTAAATAAATTGAGTATATAACCAAAGGCTCGGAGAAATCCGAGCCTTTCAGTTTATTTTTTTAGCTTTCCGCTTTCAAATATTTTTTCACTTGTTTCTATAATGTGGTCAACAAATTCCTGACCGCATTTTTCTTTTATAAGCTCCATTGTAGGAGTATATTCGTCGGGGTTACCGCGAGTGAGCGAATGACAGTCGGTACCGACAATATCAATATAGCCGCGCTTTAAATATTTAAGGAGTCTGCGTTTTTGTGAAAAACCCTTATTAAAAGCGCCGACATTTGTCTGGATGATTACATCCTCGTCGAGCAAGTCCTCAACCAAGCCCTCGTCAGCCATAAGATGACGATAACGCTCGATATGGGTAAGCACGGGCTTAAGTCCGTAATTACCCTTAAGACGATAGATGTAGTCCATAGTATGGTCTGTAAAATGGCTGTCAAAAGGAAACTCAACAAGAATGTATTTAGAGTTACCGTAGGTGATTCCGGACAAATCCTTATTGTTAAAAAGATAGCGCGTCACATAAACCTCGGCTCCAATACATACCTCAATATCATCGGGCAGCACGGGCAGAAGATTTCTGACAGATTCTTCGCGACGCTTAAGAAACTTGGCTATGCCCTCCTCATTAGTGTAAAAATGCGGAGTAAAGCACAGCTTCTTTACATTCTGCGCGCGAAGCTTATCTATAATTTCAAGGCTCATCTCAACACTCTTTGAGCCGTCGTCCATCTCAGGAAGGAGATGGGAATGCATATCATAGTAAGTCATTTATTAAATGAATTCGCAGACCTTGTCGCCCATCTCGGTTGTTGAAACCTTAGTGAGTCCCTCGGACATAATGTCGGGCGTGCGGTATTTTTTAAGAGTTTCGTTTACAGCGTTTTCAATAGCGTCAGCGGCTTCGGATTCATCAAGTGAATATCGGAGCATCATAGCGACCGAAAGAATTGTAGCGAGCGGATTCGAGATACCCTTGCCTGCAATATCGGGAGCGGAGCCGTGGATAGGCTCATAAAGGCCAAACTTGCCCTCTGCGAGAGAAGCGGAAGCGAGCATACCGATTGAACCCGCTATCATAGAAGCCTCATCAGAAAGAATATCGCCGAAGATGTTTGAAGTTACGATAACGTCAAACTGGCGGGGATTGCGAACGAGCTGCATAGCGCAGTTGTCGACATAAAGATGATTGAGCTCTACCTCGGGGTATTCCTCAGCTACTTTTATAACGGTCTCTCTCCAGAGTCTGGAGCTTTCGAGCACATTAGCTTTGTCAACGCTTGTAACTCTCTTGTCACGCTTCATAGCCATCTCAAAAGCAACTCTGGCGATACGCTCAATCTCGGGTACAGAGTACATTTCGGTGTCCCAAGCCGCGGGAGCTCCGTCTTCGGTGGTTGTTCTGCCGCGCTTACCGAAGTAGATACCGCCTGTAAGCTCACGAACAATCAGAATATCGAGCTGACCGCCGATGATTTCATCCTTAATCGGCGAATCACCCTGCAAAGGCTCAAAGATAACAGAAGGACGAAGGTTGGCGAAAAGTCCGAGCGCTCCGCGGATACCGAGGAGTCCCGCTTCGGGGCGCTTGTTGCCGGGGAGGTTATCCCACTTTGGACCGCCTACCGCGCCGAGCAGCACGCTGTCGGAAGCCTTACATTTGTCGATAGTCTCCTGAGGAAGGGGCTCGCCTGTCGCGTCGATAGCGCAACCTCCCATCAAAGCCTCATCATACTCAACCGAGAAACCAAATTTGTCGGCGGTTTTATTAAGGACTTTAACAGCCTCATCTACAATTTCGGGACCGATACCGTCACCCTTGAGTAAAGTGATTTTATAGTTTTTCATATTATATTCTCCTCACATATTATATAACAATTATCGCACAGTTTAGCTTCAAAGATTGTAAACTATGATACAATTTAATTATCCTCGCTCATAACAGGAATTCGCTGATATACCTCTACTACCCTGTCTCGCTGCCACAGCATCGGTGTTATCCGTATAGAATACCCGAATCCGTTGTCCATAACCCACTCAAAGGGCTTAGCGCGCGGAACGCCGTAAACAGACAACAATGTCATTATTACGCCGCCGTGAGTTATGATTACTGCCTCAGTGTTGTTGGTTTTAATGAGACCCTCAACAATCTGTTCAAATATATCACAAATGCGGTTTGTAAACTCCGCTCCGTTCTCGCCCTTTGGAGGACGGGCGTCGCGCTCGCCCGCGAGCCACTTTTGAAACTCGGGATTGTCTTTGAGGTCGTCGGCGGTCTTGTTCTCCCACTCGCCGAAATCGCATTCGGAAAGCTGCTCAATAGTAATAGGATTAATATCGGGATAGAGAATCCGCGCGGTCTCAACGCAGCGCTTAAGCGGACTTGTAAACAAAACCTGTGTACCAGGATATATGTATTTGCTGTCATACTCGACGAGCTTTTCACGCCCATTTTCACTGAGCTCAACATCGGTTTTTCCGATATACTTGCCCTTAAGAGTGTCGGCAATATCGCCGTGGCGGATAAAATGAATTACATAAGATTGCATAAGATACCTACTTTACAATTTGTATATTATATATTATACTAAACGTATTAAACAGAAACAGGTGATAATATGAAAAAAGAATTTGGCAGAACACTGTCTAATCTCAGAAAAAAGAAAGGTCTCAGCCAAAAGGACGCCGCCGCAAAATTGGGAATTTCACAGGCGCTATTGTCACATTATGAAAAAGGAATACGCGAATGCGGGTTGGAGTTCGTTGTAAGAGTGGCGGACTTTTATGAGGTATCGGCGGACTATCTGCTGGGACGCTCCTCAGAAGCCGCGCAAAGCGTGATACTCGCCGACGAAGCTGAAACAGACTCGGATAATAAAGACGTCAAAATCATTAAAAGCAACGCGTATTGCCTGATAAACCGCAGGATAATCAACAACACTACTTCGATAAACTTCAGCCTGCTGTCTAAGATTAACAACAAAAAACTTCAAAAATACATCAGCGAATATCTGAGTATCGCCGAATACAAAGCTTTCAGAAAGATTTATTCTATAAAAGAAAATAAAGACGATGATATGTTCAGATTGGATTCGTCAAATTATGAAAGCTTCTGTGACGCGGCGCTCAGTATGCTTGAAGCGAGAATTAACGATATTGCTGTTAATATAGATGGTCTCGAGCTCTCTCGCGACGCTCTTGCAGATGAATATTACGAAAGCTTTTCTTCACTGAATGAGTTGATTAAAAACGCGGAAAGAGCCGTTAATCAAAATATAAAAATATAAATTAATCAGATATTAAAAATCCGCGCAGGAGCAGGTACGGAGACCCGCCCTTACGCGGAATTTTCTTTTTTACTGGTTAGAAGAATTAGATGTTGGGGATGTGGGCTTTTCTCCCTTGCTGACGATAATAGTAACGGTCGAGCCGTATTCAAGCTTATCGCCCGCCTTAAGGTCTTTATAACCAATAACCATATCCTTGTCAATATGGGTGCTGTACTGATAATCAGCGTCTACAACAAAGCTGTTATCTGACAGAGTTTTGGCTACAGAGTTAACGCTCTTTTTATCAATATTGGGAAGCGTACGCATCTGCGAGCCCTTGCTTACCTTTACCGAAATTGAATAATCGCCGTTAGCGGTGAGAGGCTGTCCAGCCTTAGGAGACTGTTCCATAATAACGCCCTCTTCATACTTATCGCTGAAGCTCTCGGCAGTATCAAGATACACCGTAAGCTCGTCAGTCTGTTCAGCCTCATCCTGAGCTTCTTTATATGTCTTACCAACAAAATCGGGGATTGTCTCGCCCGTCCACTTTTCGGTAGCGGCTGTTGTAGTAATTTCGTTCTGCTGCTTAAAAACTGAGGCAAACGGATTCGCGATAATCATAAACACGCCCGCAGCACCAAGCACTATGGCGGTGATTACCGCGGCGAGTATAACAGCAAGTCTGTGGGATGAAGCGTTTTTGCCGTCAGGGTTGTTTCGCTTAACATTCATATTGGCGGTTCGGGAGATTTCCTCCTGAATAGCCTGAGCAGTATGCGAAACCGAAAGCTGTGAACGCAATTCGTCAAAATCAGAAATACGGTTTTCACGCTTAACCTGCAAGCCGTTCGCGATAGCTGTTACAACGTGAGGAGGCAGGCGCTTAACGGTACTTGTACTCATAAGCAGACGGGAGTCTTTTAAGCGTTCCTTGGCGCTTGCGGGAAGATTACCCGTAAGAGCGTAGAACAACGTAGCGGAAAGCCCGTAAATCTCGGTTATACTATCGAGCGGGAAGTTGTTCTCGTACTGCTCGGGAGCGGCGCAGCCCGAATAAAGCTGGGACTTGAGCGGAGTACCGCGCTTGCGTTCGTTGGCTGTGGCGAGCCCCGCGATTTTGATTTTACCGTAAGCGGTAACAAACATATTCTTGGGAGCAATCGCGTAATGACCGAGGCCGCGGCGGTGAAGCGCCTCAAGCGCTGATATAACGGGCATAAACAACGGGCGGGCTATATCCCACTCAAGATGGCCGTTGCTGCGCTCGACATATTCCTGGAAAGGAATCAAATCCTGATTTTCCTCAATAACATACGCCGTGTTATTCTCCTGAAAGATATTATAAATCCTGATTAACGCTGAAAAATCTTTAAGCTCGGCTATTGTACGGAAATACGAAATGAAATCAGCCATAAGCTTGCGGAAAATATCCTCGTTTTCAAATCGTACATTAATAGCGGTTTCATCATTTTCGCGCTCAAAATAACCCATCGGCAAAAACTCACAGACAATTACAGCGTCGCCTGTCTGCTTATCAAACGCGATATAACGCGTGCTTTCGCCGTTGGTATCAATAACGGAGCCTACTATGTAACGACCGTGAAGAACGGTCTTATAAGGTAAATAAGGAGAGTGCTGTTCGGTAGAGTTATCGAACTTACAGCTGGGACAAATAACGTTATCGTCAATTTCTCTCATACAGCCCATACACAAAGACATCTAGTTACCCCCTTTAAAATTTACATATGTAATAGTATAACACAGTGAATTGTTAAATTGCAATAAATGTGAAATTTTTTATTGTTACAGTTTTGTTATTGATTTAGTCTTTTTCGCGGCAAAAGACAATCGCCTTGCCGTTTTTTATTACGATTTCAACTTTATCGCTGTTAAACACATTGGATTTACCCAAAGAAGAATTCTCAAAAATTGCTAAATCTGCGGCGGGATATTCAACGTCGCCCACATACGACACAGTTACACATTCGCATCCGAACGGAAACACAGAGAACTCTCTGCCCTTTAGATTATCAAAGCTGTAACAGCCTTCATTAAGAACAGTTACTGTTTCAATATTATCAGCCATTGAGGCGGTTATATTGTTGTCAGCGAGAAAACTGAGCACGCTGTAATTTGAATAGGTATGCGACATACTTCCGCCCGAAGCGCCTAAAAGCATGACGCTGTTAAATCCACGCTTAACAGCAACAGAGGCGCAATGCATTGAATCTGTGTCGTCCTTATGGGTGTTTAGTTTAATTACCTCGGTGTATTCGGGAAGATTGCCGCTATATGAATCAAAGTCACCGACAAATAAATCAGGCGCAATTTTAAGTTCATTGAGCTTTTTTATTCCACCGTCGGCAGCGATGACGTAATCATCGGGCAGGATTTTATTCTTAATAAAATCCGCGTCCGCGTCAGGAGACGCGCAGACTATTACACATCTTTTTAAGATTTCTTTTGCCATTCTTTTATATCCTTAACTTCGTTATACATAGCGACATAGCTTTGATGGCGGGATTCTGAGATTATCCCGTCCTCTACCGCTTTGAGTATGGCGCAGCCTTTTTCGCAGGTATGCGAACAGGAATTGAACTGACAACTGGTCAGATAATCTTTAAACTCGGGAAAGCAGAATTTAATGTTATCCTTGTCAATCATATTATAGCGTTCAAGGTCAACGGTGGAAAACCCAGGGGTATCGGCGACATATCCGCTGTCGGTTTTAAAAAGCTCAACAGTACGGGTAGTGTGTCGGCCGCGCCCAAGCTTTTCGCTTATCTCGCCTGTTTCGAGTTTCAGTTCGGGATAAAGCGCGTTAAGGAGAGTAGACTTTCCTACTCCGCTGTTGCCTGTAAACGCTGAAATCCTGCCGCTCAGATAATCTTTTATTTCTTTTACGCTGTCCTTATCATCAGGCGAATATTCAAACGCGCTGATGCCAGCTTTTTTATAAATCTCGAGCAAGTCTTTGCCCGACTTTAAATCTGATTTTGAAATAACCACAGCGGGCTCTATGTTATTATCGACAGCCGCGGCGGTCATCTTATCAATTATAAGAGAGTTGGGCGCTGGCTCTGTTGTAGAGACGACAATTACAAGAATGTCGATATTGGAAAGTGGAGGACGGCGCAGAGTGTTCTTGCGGGGATATATTTCATCAATCGAGCAATAGCCGTCGGAGGGAACTGTGATTTTAACCTTATCCCCTACTTTAGGCGAATTGTTTTTTTTGCGAAAGATTCCTCGCGCTTTACATTCGTATACACTGTCGGCGGCTTCTACATAATAGAAGCCGCCTGTGCTTTTCAGGATAATCCCGATTAAACTATTCATTATTATCACCCTCTGCGGGGTTGTCTGTCTCGGATTCAGGTTCGGTATCTTGTGTATCCTCGGTTTCGGACGAAGGAGTCGTTGTCGCAGGCGGCTGAGTCGCCTTTGTAGTCGGCTCTGTGGGCACAAATCCGTAGGATTCGGTCGTATACCTCACATTGTTATAGTCGATATTGTATTTTCTGTAATTCTGACCGTCAAGCATAACCAATACTGTGGAGTTGCCGCTGCCCGTAAAGGACATAGCGTAGCTGGTGTTGTATTTGGGGTTAAGCTTTTTGGTGTATTTGGAATCTATAACGCCGTCAATAGAAACAGTCATATCGACGGGATAGTCAACGTTCTTGGGCATATCAAGAGTGATGTTAACCGTAGACTGGCTGCCCTTGCCCGAGCTTACGGTGATATTAATCACAGTGCCCTTGTCAACCTTGCTGAACTGCAGCGGTGACTGACCGATAACAGTGCCCTCAGCCTCGTGGCTTTCGTCATCATAGGTGTACTTGCACTCAAGTCCTTTATTCGACAAAGCTTCCTGCGCGCTGTAGAGCGACATATCGGTAACTGTGGGAACAACAACCTTTTTCTTCTTGGTTCCGCGCACGATATACGCGTAAACTGTTGAGCCTACGGTTGTCTTGACGCCCGCCGGCGGGAATGTATCTACAACAGCGTCAGTCGCGCCAAGGCTGTCATAAACGTTGATAAACTTAGGAGTCAGGCTCTTCTCTCTGATAACCTGAGAAGCCTCTTTTCTGCTAAGATTCTTACAGAAAGGAACACTAGTCTCAACATCCTTGCTGTTAACTGTCAGTTCTATTTTGGCGCCTGTCTTTACAAGCTTGGAGCCAGCCTTGGGTTCCTGCTTGACAATTTCGCCCTGCTTTTTACTGCTGTCAAATTTCGGGCTGCTTTTAATCTCAAACTTAAAGTTGTTGGGGTTATTCTCGTTAGCCTCAACTATTGTCATACCGACATAATTGTCGATTTCAACATCAGTGCTCTGAGAGGACGCAAAGCCTCTGATAAGCGCAGCGGACAGAGTGATGATGAGAATAATCAGCGCGGTGATAACAACGGTTTTAATAACGTAATAGGAGTTTTTATGCTCCTTTTTGCCCTCGATTTCCTCAGCTTCATCTTCAACATCATCAGCTTCCTCATAAGGGTCGGGGTCCTTTTTAGGAGCTTTCTTGACATACTTAGTCGGTTCGGAATCCACAAAGTATTTATAGTCAAAGCGAACATTCGGATTAAGTCTGAAGCGCTCTAAATCGCCGAGCATATCAAGCGCGTTCTGATAACGCTGAGCGGGATTTTTCTGCATAGCGTGCATTGTAATCTGCTCGAGTCCGACAGGGATACCAGGGTTAATTTCTCTGGGCATAACAGGTGTGGACTGAAGCTGCATAAGCGCGACGGATACAGCGCTGTCAGCGTCAAAGGGAAGCTTGCCCGTGAGCATTTCGTAGAGCATTACGCCTACCGAGTAAATATCGGACTTGCCGTCAGTCTTGCTGCCGCGAGCCTGCTCGGGAGCTATATAGTGAACAGAGCCTATCGCCTGTTCGGTCATAGTTTTTGTCTGTTTGTCTGTCAGGCGGGCGATACCAAAGTCAGTAACTTTGATTGTGCCGTCCTGAAGAAGCATAATGTTATGCGGCTTAATATCACGGTGAACAACGCCCTTGTTATGAGCGTGGTTGAGCGCTTTTAAAATCTGAGTTGTAAGGTGAAGCGCCTCGCGCCAGTCAAGTACACCCTGCTGACCGATATACTCCTTAAGAGTGATACCGTCGATATACTCCATAACGATATACTGAATCATATCGCCGAAGCTTACATCGTAAACCTTTACGATATTAGGATGCGAAAGCATAGCGATAGCCTTGCTCTCGTTCTTGAATCGGCGGATAAATTCGTCGTTGTTGAGGAACTCGTCCTTTAAAATTTTGACAGCAACTTCTCTGTCGTCTATTGTATCGGTACAGCGATATACATACGCCATACCGCCTACTCCTATGAGCTCGTGGATTTCATAACGTCCGTCAAGCTTTTTGCCACTGTATTTATCCATAAACTCACCCCTTTTAATAGATTACCGCGACGGTAATGTTATCAGCGCCGCCGCCTTCTTTTGCCTTTTCAACAAGCACATCAGTTAATCCCTCGCCTCGGTTTTCGTGGCAAAGTTTAACCATATCGCCCGTTGTGACACAGTTGGAGAATCCGTCTGTGCACACCAAAAGCACATCGCCGTATATAAAGTTTGTTTCAATATAATCGAGATGAACGTCGGGTTTTATGCCCAAAGCTCTGGTAATGAAATTCTTATTTGGATGCGACTGAGCCTGATCGGCTGTAATCTCGCCTCTGCGAACCATCTCCTGAACAACTGAATGGTCCTCGGTGAGCTGTTTTATCTTGCCGCCTCTGATTGCGTAGGTGCGGCTGTCACCGACATGGACAACGTGAACCGTGGTGTCTTTAATAAGCACAAACTCGCAGGTTGTGCCCATACCCGTAAGCTCGACATCCTTCTGAGCCATATCAAAAACAACCTTGTTTGCCTGAGATACAATCTCGGTCATCAATGTGGCGAGTTCGGGCTTTGTGAGCTCATCGGAATACATCTTTTCAATTTCATTGCTGATATATTCCACGGCAGAGGCTGAGGCGATGTTGCCGCCGTTGGCGCCTCCCATACCGTCACATACCACTGCCCATACGCAACTCGGGGAAATAACTCCGAAACGGCAATCGTCCTGGTTTTGGGTTCTGACTAAGCCTATATCACTTTTGCTGAATATTTCCAAAGTTATTAACCTCCTTCTTCTAAATCATTTATATATCAAGTATTATCTACTGTTTTGCGTCTGAGCTGTCCGCACGAAGCGTTGATATCGCTGCCGAGCGTACGCCTAACCGTAGCGGGAGTTCCGCTTTTTTCAAGTATTTTTATAAACGCCTGCTGACGTTCGGTTTTACTTTTTTGATAGCCTGTGCCGCTGACTGTATTAACGGGAATCAGATTAACGTGACAATTCAGCCCTTTTAACAACATAGCGAGCTTTTCAGCACATTCGTCCGTATCGTTAACGCCGTCAATCATAGCGTACTCAAAGCTTATTCTGCGCCCTGTCTTGTCAAAATAATCACGACAGGCTTTTATCAGCTGCTCTATTGGATAGCGGTTGTTGACAGGCATTGTCTTGCTTCGTGTGGCATTATCGGGAGCGTGAAGCGATACCGACAAAGTCAACGCGAATTTATATTCGGCGAGCTCATAAATCTTCGGCACAATACCACAGGTTGAGAGAGTGATATGCCTCATTCCTATATTCAGCCCGCTCTCATCGCTGACTAGCTTTAAAAAGCGTATAACGTTGTCAAAGTTGTCGAGCGGCTCGCCCATACCCATAAGCACAATGTTGCTGATACGGATATTCAAATCATTTTGCGCCGCCTCAATCTGAGCCAGAATCTCGGAAGCCGTAAGACTTCGAGAAAAACCGCTTTTGCCCGTCGCGCAGAAGGTACAGCCCATCTTGCAGCCCACCTGAGTTGACACGCAGATTGAGTAGCCGTGATGATAGCTCATCACTACGCTCTCAATATATTCTCCGTCATTTAGACAGAATAAGTATTTTACTGTTTTATCATACCGTGATACAAGCTTTTTTTCAATATTTGCAACAGAAATGTAACAACTTCCCGCTAAAAAATCTATAAGATTCTTCGGAATATTTCGCATTTCGTCAAATGAAGTTACTCCCTTTTGAAGCCAGTCCCAAATCTGTTTAGCTCTGAATTTAGGGAATCCGTTGTCAGTTATGATTTTTTCAAGCTCGTCAAAGTAGAGCGATTTTATATCAATCATAGTTTTTCTCTTGTAAAAGCGGCTATAAAAAAGCCGTCGGTTTTGCCGTTCGGAAAAAGCGTGAGAACGTTCTCGGGTTCATCAATAACGCGTTCAACTCCCAACTCAAGCTTTAGCGGCTTGAATTCGGGGTTCTCAACCAAAAAGCGTTTGACATTGTCAATGTTTTCGGCGGGGTTCAGCGTACAGGTGGAATACACAAGTGTGCCTCCGTAAGCTGTAAAACGGGCGTTATTGCAAAGGATTCTGTACTGCAATTCAGGCAGTTCGGGATTTAACAAGTCCTTTTTATACCTTATTTCGGGTTTGCGGCTCAGAACACCCAAGCCAGAACACGGAACATCACAGAGAACCTTATCGGCTAAGGGAAGCTCACGGTTATCCTTTTCAGCGTCGCGAATATCGGTCTGAATTATATCAATACCGAGATTATTAGCGGTTTTATTGATTAAGTTCAGCTTATGCTCGTATATATCAAAAGAATAAATCTTGCCTTTATTCTTCATACGCTGAGCGGCGGCAAAGCTTTTTCCGCCCGGAGCGGCGCACACGTCAAGCATTATATCATGCGGTTGAGTGTCAAGCGCTTTTACGCAAAGCTGAGACGCGGCGTCCTGTATGTACAACTCGCCGTTCTTATATGTCTTTAAGCGGTCAATCGAGCCTGTGTTTTTAAGCACAAGAGCGTTTTCAACAATATCACTTTTCTCCGCCTGTACCCCCTCGGCTTCAAGCTTGTTTATAAGCTCGTCGGGTGAGGTTTTCAGCGTGTTGACTCGCGCGGTGAGCTGAGGTCTGCCAGACAGGTTTTTAAGTATATCTTCTGTGACTGATTCGCCGTAGGCTTTGAGCCATAAAGCTACGAGCTCGCGCGGGCACGAATATTTAACACTGTAAAAATACTCTTTGTCTTTTTTTATATCGGGCAAGGTGTACTTTACCTCGGCTCGGGTAATCGAACGCAACACACCGTTGATAAAGCCTGAGGATTTTGTAAGCTTGTGTTTTTTGGCGAGAATGACGCTCTCGTTAACAGCGGCGCTTTCGGGCACCTTATCCATAAAAAGAAGCTGCAGCACTCCCAGTCTGAGAATTATTCTTGTCCTCAGCTCAATTTTCCTTAAAGGAATTTTAGAATATTGTTTTATAATGTAATCGAGCGTAAGCTGCCTTTCTAAAACGCCGTAAACAAGCGCTGAGAGAAAAGCGGAATCAGTGCGATTAAGTTTATTTTCTTTTATAGAATTATCAATTGTGAGTGTTGAATACGCGCCGTCGCGCTCAACGCTCACAAGAATTTTTAAGGCTAAATTTCGAATATTCATACTCTAATTTCTTTCGGGAGCGGCAGGAGCAGCTCCCCTACAAATCAATAGCCAATAATGCTAGATGCCAAAAACATCTCCTATATTAAGCGGATGACCGAGTAAAAACGATTTTGAATCCATACGTTTTTTACCGCTGAGCTGAAGCTCCTTAATTATTACCGAGCCCTCGCCGCACGCGACAGTCAGCGGATTGAGCGAGATTATCTCGCCAGCCTCTCCCCTTTTTTCGCAAAGAAGAGTTGAGTGAATTTTTATATCCTTACCGTTAAGAGTTGAAACCGCGACAGGCCATGTCTGCAAACCGCGCACTTTGTTGTGAACCTCGGTGTTTGAGGCGCTCCAGTCAATCGGACACAGTTCTTTAGTTATTTTTGATGTATAGGTAACCTTGCTTTCGTCCTGCTTAATCGGAGTGATTTTATCAAGCTTTGAAAGCGTATCGATTAAAAGCTCTGCACCCATAACGGAAAGGCGGTCAAACAGCTCGGCTGAGGTTTCGTTCTCGCCGATTTCTGTTTCACTCTTTAACAGAATATCGCCTGTATCCAGCCCCTCGCCCATATACATTGTGGTGACGCCAGTCACCTTGTCACCGTTAAGCACAGCCTGCTGAATAGGCGCGGCGCCGCGATATTGAGGTAAAAGCGAGCCGTGAACGTTGATACAGCCAAAACGGGGAATATCGAGGATGCTTTTGGGCAGAATTTTGCCGTAAGCAACAACCACAATCACATCGGGTTCGAGAGATTTTAATTCGTTATAAGAATTATCGTCTTTTAATGTAACAGGCTGATATACTCTTATTCCGTACTTTTCAGCGCACACCTTAACGTCAGGAGGCGTCAGAATCTGCTTGCGCCCTACGGGTTTATCGGGCTGTGTATAGACAGCGAGAACATTGTGCTCGCTGTTGCACAACGCCTCGAGCGTAGGTACGGCAAAGTCGGGCGTACCCATAAAAACTATATTCATTCTTCTTCACCGATTTTTATATAGCATTCGTCAGAAATATCAAGCTCGCCCTCGCTGAGTTTTTCGAGCTCAGCAGGCGTGAGCATACGGTCAACAACCTCGTTATAAAGAATACCGTTGAGGTGGTCGAGCTCATGGCAAAACGCTCTTGCGAGCAGTGCGTCTCCGCCTACGGTATACTCGTTGCCCTCGCGGTCCTGAGCTTTTACCTCTACGTGATAAGGGCGGGTAGCTATTCCCCACTTCCCGGGTAAGCTGAGGCAACCCTCAAGACCTTTCTGCTCACCTTTTGTAGCGATAATCTCAGGGTTAACGAGCACCATCGGCTCTTTTTCAGGGTCAACCTGAATCACAACAACACGCCTTAACACACCGACCTGCGGAGCGGCTAATCCAACTCCGCCCGAGTCGATGAGTGTATCTATCATATCGTCAATAAGCACATTCAGACGGTCGTCGAATTTTTCGACCGTGCGGCACTTCTTATTGAGCACATCGTCGCCCTCGACGACTATTTCTCTTAAAGCCATTTATAATCATTCCTTTCTGTACCCCCTTTTAAGGGGGTGCAAATCTATTGATTTGCGGGGGTTGTGTAGTTCAACTTGTTGAACGGTTCTCCTTATGAACGTTCTAAGAAAGGATAGGTAATCCCCAAGAATTGACACGCGAGCGTGTAACAATTCTTACCCCTTTAAAAAGGGGTACAAGTTGTTCTCAAAACGACAGCGCGTTCATATCGACATATGCTGTCACATTTTTATTTTCTTTATCAGAATTAAATTCTGTTATTGTTTCGTTCAAAAGCCTTCTGAAGCGTTTATCGTTACGGCATTTTATAATCAGCTTATAGCGGTACTTATTGCTGACCTTGGCAACCAGAGCCGCCGAGGGACCTAAGAGCCTAAGCGGTAAATCCGCGTAGCTCTCCCTCGCTCTTTTTATAAAGCTGTCAGTGAAACGCTTGGACGCTTTAATCGCAGACATATGACTTTGCGACACAAAGCCAACCATACATATATCGGCGAACGGCGGGTACAGCATAGCCTTTCTAAGTACAATTTCGCTGTCATAAAAGCGCTCATAATCCTGAGCCGCCGCCATAGTTATTACGTTGTTTTCGGGTGTATTGGTTTGTATAACAGCCACACCCTTATCATCGCCGCGACCGCTTCTGCCGACAACCTGAGTGAGCAGAGAAAAAGTCCTCTCATAGCTGCGGTAATCGTCGGCGTAGAGCATCGAGTCGGGATTCAATACACCGACAAGCGTAACCTTGGGAAAATTCAAGCCTTTCGCAACCATCTGAGTACCGATAAGAATATCATAATCTCCGTCGGCGAACGCTGAAAGCAACCTCTCGTGCGAGGATTTACGCATTGTAGAATCCGCGTCGAGCCTTAGTATTCTCGCGCTCGGCAAATAATCCCCAAGCTGTTGTTCGACACGCTGGGTACCTGTACCGCCGAAGCGCAAAGACTTGTTATGACATGTCGGGCACTCGCTGAGATACGGCATCGAATAGCCGCAGTAATGGCACATCAGCTTGTTGTTAGCGCTGTGGTAGCGCAGAGCGATTGAGCAGTTGGGACAGGTCACGGTCTCGCGGCATTTTGAGCACATAACAAATGTATTATGTCCACGACGATTCAAAAGCAGAATAGACTGCTTACCTGTTTCGAGATTATACTCAAGCGCCGAAAGCAGCTCGTGAGAAAAGCCCGTTGTATTGCCGTTTAAAAGCTCCTCGTTCATATCAGCGACAACTACCTTCGGCAAAATCGCGTTGCCGTATCGGCGTGTAAGCTTATTGAGCGAGTATCGCCCTGTTTTGGCGTAATAAAAACTCTCAATATCGGGAGTTGCCGAAGACAAAAGAAGCAGAGCGTTATGCTCTTTAACCCTAAACTTCGCGACCTCTCGAGCGTGATAGCGCGGAGTGTTCTCGGATTTATAGGTATGCTCTTGTTCCTCGTCAATGATAATAAGACCAATATCCTTAAAGGGCGCGAACACAGCGCTTCGGGTACCTATGGCAATTTTAGCCTTGCCTTTAAGCACGCGCTTATACTCATCGAGCCTTTCGCCGAGAGATAGTCCGCTATGAAATACAGCTACATCCCCGCCGAATTTTGACTTGAATATGCTCAAAAACTGAGGCGTAAGAGCAATTTCAGGCACCATTACTATAATACCCTTATTATCCTCAATCGCTCTCTCAATAAGCTTTAAGAACACTGAGGTCTTGCCTGAGCCTGTTACGCCGTAAAGCAGGCTGACAGTGGGCTTGTCCTCTTTGTATTCGCTGAGAATCTTTTGATAAGCATTGTTCTGCTCATCCGAAAGAACAACATCCTTATTTTCTATTATAGAATTATTATTCTCTGTGCGGAAAACCTCGTCCTCATAATAAAAGGCAAGGTTCTTTTTGACAAGATTATCAATTACCGAGGTTGTGACACCTGCGTAATAGCAGATTTCCTTTACGGAAGCCGTACCCGCGAGCTGAAGAATCTCGAGCACGGAATTCTGTTTTGGACTGAGCTTGATTTCGGAAAAATCAGCATCCTCATTGAGAGCGACCATTTTTAAAGCCGCGTCGCCGACCTTTCGAAAAGCCTCGTCCGACTTTCTGAGAAAGCCGCGCTTGCAAAGCTCGTCAAACACAGAGCCTTCAAGCCCGAAGGTCTGAATTAAGTTCTCACGCTTTACGGGCTTTTTATGAGCGAGAAGATAGTTATAGACACTCTGCAAGTCAAGCTCAAGCTCCTCGGTATCAACGTCTTTTACCGCTGTATAGGTGGTAGTGATATTGTAGCTGATTCCCGCGGGAAGCATAGTTTTGACAGCGTCATAATAGGTGCAGAAATAGTGCTCCTTCATAAACGAAGCGAGCTTCAGCATTTCTTCGGTCAGGACAGGCGAATCGTCAAGCACCGAAGCAACAGCTTTCAGCTTTTGCGCTTCTCCGTTTTTTATATAAAAAACAACACCCTGACGTTTGCGGTTGCCGCTGCCGAAAGGCACCATAACGCGTTTGCCGATTTCTATCTTTTCGACAAGTGACTCATCAACCCGATAATCAAATAATTTATCAAACGAGTAGGCGGTATTCTCTACCGCGATTCCCGCGATAAAATCAGTCGTCATACTCGGGTTCGTAGATGCTTACCTTATGGTCTTTGATTTCTTCGATAGCCTCAAGCACTGACTTATCGTCGTGAATCTCACCCATATCCTCGTAGTTCTTTGTAATCTGGCGGGCGCGCTTGGCAACACCTATTACCAAAGCGTAGGGGCTAGCCTTTCTATCGAATAAATCATCAACATTTACTTTTTTCATTTTGTATTACTCCTTTAACTATGAATTATATTTAATATTTCCTTCGCGGCGCGGTCAACCTCATCGTTGAGCACCGTGTATTTATAATACTGTTGATACTTGCGTTCTTCCTCGACTGCCGAGAGGCGTTTTAGAATTGTCTCCTCGTCCTCTGTACCGCGTTCTCTGAGCCTGCGCTCAAGCTCCTCAAACGAGGGCGGCGCGATAAAGATGCTGATACAGTCGGGGCGTTTTTTCATAACCTGCATACCGCCCTGAACCTCTATCTCAAGAAAGACATTCAATCCGTTGTCGAGCATTTCATCAACAGCCTTTTCAGGCGTGCCGTAATAGTTGCCGCAATACTGAGCGTATTCGAGAAAGCCGTCTTTTTCGATAAGTCCCTCGAACTCAGACTTAGTCACAAAATAGTACTCAACGCCGTCAGTTTCTCCCTCGCGCGGGTTACGCGTTGTGCAGGAGATTGAGAGCTTTACGCTGTCGTCAAGCTCACGCAGACGTTTCATAATTGTACCCTTGCCAACGCCGGAGTAGCCTGTGTAAACTACCAATTTACCCTTACTCATTTATTCCTCCTCACTGCGGTTGCCTATAGCCTCGGGCGACAGCGCCGACATAATGACGTGGTCGCTATCGGTGACTATGACCGCCTTACACTTTCGCCCGCAGGTGGCGTCAACCGCCATGCCTTTAGCTTTAGCCTCCTGAACAATACGCTTGACAGGAGCGGCTTCGGGCGATACTACGGCTACAATCTTCTGTGAGGAAACCATATTGCCGTAGCCTATATTTATAAGTTTCATATCATTTTCTCCGTATTCGGGAGCAGCGGGAGCGGCTCCCCTACAATTATCAACTATTCGATATTTTGGATTTGTTCGCGGATTTTCTCGATTTCGTTTTTAATTTTGACAACCTTCTGGGCGATTTCGGCGTCCTTGACCTTGGAGCCGATTGTGTTAGCCTCACGGTTCATCTCCTGAATCAGAAAATCTATGCTTCTGCCGACAGGCTCGTCGGAATCGAGATAAGTGTTAAGCTGTTCGAAGTGACTTCTGAGACGAACAGTCTCCTCGTCAACGGCGATTTTGTCCGCATAGATTGCGACTTCGGTAATTATCCGCTGCTCATCGTAATCCTTTGAGCCAAGAAGCTCCTCAATTTTCTCTCTGAGGCGGTTCTTGTACTCCTCAAGTGTTTGAGGAGAGCGCTTTTCTATTTTGCTCACAAGCTCCATAATTGTTTCGGCTCGGCTGAGCACATCGGCTTTGAGTCTTTCGCCCTCAGCCTTACGCATAGCCATAAAGCCTTCTAGCGCTGAATCAACAGCGACAATAACGTCAGCGTATACCTTTTCCTCATCCTCGGGTGCCTTGTGTACGGTTAATACATCGGGATAACGCGCGAGCTCGTTTACGGTTACGGAATTATTGATTGAGTATTTATCGCTTAATTCTTTAAAAGCATTAATATATCCCTGAGCGAGATTGTGGTTAATCTGAACATCAGCCGGTAAATCCTCGGGCTCGGTGATTGAGATGAACATATCAATCTTTCCGCGCGAGACCTTTGAGGTGATATAGGATTTAACCTTTTCCTCAAGGAAGCTGTAGCCGCGGGTTATTCGAAGGTTGAACTCGGTGTAGCGGTGGTTTACGCTCTTGATTTCGAGGGTGATTCCCCTGCCGTTGACCTGACCTTCAAACCTGCCGAAGCCCGTCATTGAGTTTATCACATAATCAGTCCTTTCTATACTTTGTTTATATAGACATAATATAACACCAAAGCTTTTAAAATACAATAGTTTTGTAACTATTTTGTAACCTTTTAGCTTGCAAAATAAAAATTGTTATGATATAATTAAAAAGTTAAAAAATCGAAAAGGGATGATTTTATGTCAGGACATAATAAATGGAGTACTATCAAGCAGAAAAAAGGTAAGAACGACGCCGCGCGCGCCAAGATTTTTACCAAAATCGGCAGAGAGCTGATTGTAGCGGTTAAGGAAGGCGGCAGTGCTGACCCCAACGTTAACTCAAAGCTCAGAGACGTTATAGCCAAAGCGAAGGCTTCGAACGTACCTAACGACAACATTGACCGTATCATCAAGAAAGCCGCGGGCGATTCAAGCTCGGCGAACTACGAGGCGGTTACATACGAGGGCTACGGTCCCAGCGGTATCGCCGTTATTGTTGAGGCGCTGACAGACAACCGCAACCGTACAGCGGGCGAGGTCAGACATTACTTTGACAAGTTCGGCGGCAATATGGGAACACAGGGCTGCGTAACCTTTATGTTTGAGAAGAAGGGCGTGCTCGTTATTGAGCGCGAGGAGCTTGAGGCTGACGAAGACAAGGTTATGGAGGACGCTCTTGAAGCGGGCGCTTCGGATTTTGAGGCTGACGAGGATGTATTCACAATCTATACAGAGCCCTCTGACTTTTCAGCGGTACGTGACGACATCGCGGCTAAGGGCTATGAGTTCGCATCAGCCGAGGTTGAGATGGTGCCCAACACTTACACCAAGCTCGAGAGCGAGGACGACAAAACTAATATGCAGAAGATGCTCGATATGTTCGAGGATAACGACGATATTCAGAACATCTGGCACAACTGGGAAATGGATTGATAAAAAGGCTTCCCTCACGCTGTTACTCATAAGGATGTATCAGCGTGAGGCGGTGCCCATATGTATGACGGACAGCTCAGGCTGTCCGTTTTGCATTTTCAGTTGTATATTCTTCATTATAAGTATTATTGTAATCATTTGGCACGGTAAACTGTCCGATGTAGCGGAAATATAGGTCTATTTTTTGCGTGGCGGTCTTGCTGTGCTTTTTGTCGCGCTCATGAATAACAATCTTACTGATAAAAGTTCTCAGTACGGTGGGCGTAAGCTCCTCAATGTATAAGTATTTGTTGACGACATCAAGGAATTTCTGAGTGTTGACACACTCACTTTTTAACGCTTCGATTTCTTTCCGAAGCGTCGGAATCTGTAATTCCAGCTCTTTCTGCTCGTCAGTATAATCGGCTGCCAGCATACGAAACTGTTCATCGCTGATACGCCCAAGTATATTGTCCTCATATAATCTTTTGAACAGAGTTTTCAATTCTTTAACACGCTGCTCGGATTTGGACAGTTCAGAACACTTAGCGTTGAAGTCCTTTGTCAACTGAGAAGATGTTTTCTTTTTGATGTAGTTCACGAAATCGTTTTTGTTATTTCTCGCGTAGTAAATAGTTTTATTGATTTCATCAAGGACAATCTCGTCAAGAACTACTTCACGAATCGAGTGAGGTGTACATATTTCTTCGCCCATATGCTTATGATAACGGCTACAGGATAAAGTATAGCTTTGAGGCTTTAAACAGCGACCTCTTGAATAGTTAGCTATATGCTTTGGACCTTTACCTTCGGCACACAGCTCAAATATCATTTTGACTATAGGAGCCGTTTCCTCATTTATCAGAAGATTGCATTGCTTTCCGCTGTCAGGATCACGTTTGTAACCGTAGGGAATCTGTGTGCTGACACGCTCGCCGCCATTAAGTGCAGACTTGAAGCAATCACGGAAGGGATAGGCGAGTCTTCTCCCTTTTTGTTTATCTATAAGGAGTTTATTTCGAAATTGCGACATAATCAAAAGCACAAGCGCGGTTCCGTTAAATTCGGAGCCGCGCTTGCGAAGTTTTATCTCAATACATATAAAAGATAATTATTTAGTTTTAAGCCAGCAGATTACTCATATTGTACTGAGCGGCGCCGCTGACTTTAATTCCATCGTCTGTGACAACATAGGTGTAAAAGTAGATTGTCGCGTCCTTCGCCTTATCTCTCGCAAAATAAGGAGCGTAGCGGAACTGATACTGTCCCGACTGGTTGTACCAGTCCACAGTTGAATTATGGACGGCAATCTTGTTGGATGTGCCTGTACCTGTTGTTACATTCTGAA
>JAHLAX010000060.1 GCA_020625875.1 bacterium
AATGATGTCTTTTCGTTGTTTGATACGTCAAAATTCGTTTTTTACCTTTGTGTTGTTTTTCATAATATATATGTATTTTATAAAAATAAAAAACACGCAAAAAATTCCATAATGTATATAGAAAGTTTTTCTTTCAAATTAAAATGATGTCTTTTCGTTGTTTGATACGTCAAAATTCGTTTTTTACCACTACGTTATTTTACATAATACATATGTAGATAAGAATTAACATAATTCTTATTAAATAAATCTTTTATAAAGGTTGTGATTCTATGGATACAAAACAAACTAAAACATCTAGGATTACTGTAAATAATTACTTTAAAAGTAAAGACAAAGAAAAAATTAAGGAAAATGTCAATATAGCGTTTGCTTATATACTGAATCATAAATCTTTATAAAAGAATCAATCTTTTTCTTATAAATACTTGAATCAACAGCTGATCGGCACTATAATTAAACTACGGTTAATAGTGGCATTGGCTTGTTGATTGAAAAAGAGGTGAGCAAAATGCCACAAGCTAACAGCATAGCCGCAGTTTCCCGAGCTGCGATTTATGTCAGGCTGTCCAAAGAGGACAGAAACAAACTTAATAAGGGGGATGATTCCGAAAGCATAATCAACCAACAAACTATGTTGTTGGATTATTGCAAAGACCACCAATTAGATGTTTATGATATTTACAATGATGAGGATTTCAGCGGTTCGGACAGAGAACGTCCCGAATTCAACAGAATGATTGAAGATGCCAGAGAGCATAAGTTTTCTGTTATACTTTGTAAAACGCAATCTCGTTTTGCGAGAGATGTTGAAGTCGTTGAAAAGTATATAAACGGATTGTTTCCCATTTGGGGTATTCGTTTTATCGGTCTCGTAGATAACGCTGACAGCGATAATAAAGCTAATAGAAAACAAAGACAGCTTAACTCGCTTGTAGATCAATGGTATCTCGAGGATCTATCGGAAAACATCAGAGCAACTTTATCATCCAAAAGAAGGCAGGGGCTTTGGGTTGGAGCTTTCGCTCCATATGGCTATATTAAAGACCCCAAAAATAAAAACCACTTAATTGTTGATAAAGAAGCTGCCGAAGTTGTAAGATATGTTTTTGATTTATATCTTAAAGGATATGGGATCACAAGGATAGCAAGGATTTTAAACGAGCAGGGTATCCCTAATCCCGCTACATATAAACAGCAGCACAATCAGCCTTTTCAATCCTCCCACGGTAAATGCTCGGATTTATGGCATACCTATTCAATCCAGAGAATGCTCAGTAATGAAGTGTATATAGGTAATACAGTTCAGGGAACTCAGGAAAACGTGTCTTATAAGTCTAAGAAAAAGCGCAATAAGCCTCGTGAAGAATGGGACGTTGTCGAAAATACGCATGAAGCGATTATCAGCGATGAAGTCTGGGATAGAGCTCAGTCGTTGCGTAAAAGCAGGCGCCGTAGCGGTAAAAACGGTTCTCCAAATGTTTTAGCTCGTAAAGTGAGATGTTTGGAGTGCGGCGGATCGATGAGGGTTTGCTATAATAAGCATATGCGTTATTTTAGATGCAGTACTTGCTTTATTGATCCTACTAAATGTAAGGGTATGAATGTTTCTGAAAATGTTTTGCACCGCACTATTTTAAAAGAAATCAACAGCTTGTTCGAAGAGCTTGTAGATGATGAAAAGACGGGTGAAGGTTTGATTTTAAATAACGGAATTGAAAAAGAACTGGAAGCTGTAGATATAGAAATTGAATCGATTAAGGACAAGCTCAGTAAAACAAACGAAAGATTAAAGCAGATTTATTATGATAAATTAGACGGTGGAATCAGTAAAGAAGAGTATGAGACCTACAGACAGGAATTTATCGAAGATAAATCAGATCTTGAGTTAAGTCTGGTCGAGACTGAGGAGAAGAAAGAATCGTTATTGCATAACATCGATAAGAAGCAGGATAAATTAGAATTCATCAGAAGTAACAAGCATATTGATAAGCTCGATGCTGTTACGGTTGACACTCTTATTGAAAAGGTTGAAATTGGTGGAAACAGGAACAACAGAATAATAAATATATATTGGAAATTGTAATATTCATATGAATATCAGTAATTATGTAGTGCGTACATACTGCCCATTCAGCCGCCATATCCTCGTGCAGGTCGGTGATGGCGTCGCCCTTTGAGGCGATTGCCGCGGCGCTGAAGGGTACGCCTGCCGCTGATTGGGGATATATGCCCGCTGTATGGTCTACAAAATAGTCCTCAATCCCAGCCGCCTTGACGTCCTTTTCGCTCATATTCTTGGTGAGCTGATAGAGTATCGTGCCGACCATTTCAAGGTGTCCAAGCTCCTCTGTTCCTATATCCGTCAGAGTTGCTTTGAGCTCGGGGAGAGGCATCGTGTAGCGCTGGCTGAGATACCTCAGCGACGCGCCGAGTTCGCCGTCAGCGCCGCCGAATTGGCTCATAATAATCTTGGCGAGCTTCGGATTAGTGTTTTTGATATTTACAGGATACTGCAATTTCTTTTCGTATACAAACATCAGTCCATATCCTCCTCGTTGTCCCACGGCCATGGATTCTTAATCCATTTCCATTTGTTTTTGGCGTTATCGTCTGCCGTCAAAGGTCCGTATTTCTGCTCAAAGGTTTCGCGCAGGGCGGCTTGCTTTTCGCCGTATTCGTTCATTTTTTTGATGGTTTCGCTGTCGTTTGGATGTGTGTCAAGATAGAGCTTCATATCGTCCAGCATAAAGTCGTAGGACGCGAGCTTCTTGGTGAGTATCTCTCGTTCAGTCATCTTTACCTCCCGAGCATTTGCTGCCGAAAAACGGTTTGTCCAATATCGGATATACCGTGCCCGACTCAAGCGCTTGAGCGGGTGAATATGTTTTTGAAGCATATTGCTGAAAGGGCACGTACGCCATAGCCTCAACCGTTTTTGAGGGCAGCGGCGAGAGCCCGTAGCTCTGCATAGCTTTCTCTATAATTTCCATTTACGTTCTCCTAAAAGTTGTGAATTGAAGCAAGCTTCGCAATATAATATGCTGAAAGTGACAAGTTGTTTTATAAAAATAATATAAATTTTTTTGATTTTATAGAAGAATACTAGTGACAATTACAATACAATATGGTACAATATACATAATAACAGGCTCTAAGGTATGAGCCGAATGGAGGAGAAATAGTTATGAAAACTAAAAAATCTTTAAGATTATTAAGCGCTCTGCTTTCAGTGCTGATGGTTTTGTCGGTATTCTCGGCTGTTTCGGTATTCGCGACAGACGATGTTACGGGCTCAGCGGGCGAGAACTGCACCTTTACTCTGAAAGAGACAGGTGAGATGATTATCTCGGGCACAGGCGCTATTGAGTACCAGTCGGTAAGCTATCCATGGACAGCTAATAAATCCGACATACGCACCCTGACAATAGGGGAAGGTATCACAAGCATTCCCGCGGGAGCTTTCGCTGACTGCTATAATCTCTATGAGGTCAATATTGGTGACGATGTAACAGAAATCGGCGCCAGCGCGTTTGTTAACACAGGTCTGCACAGAGTAGAGCTGTCACAGTATGTGTCAAATGTAGGCGAGCACGCGTTCGGCTTTACTTTTGACCCCGATGATAATATTTTCATAAAGGATACTGAATTTGTAATCTGCGGTCCCGACCTTGATTGCGGCGCGAAAGAATATGCCAACGCGAACGGATTTGAGTATGAATTCACAGATAATGACTATGAAGAAGAAGAGGAAGAAGATAAAGCTTATGTAAGCCCCAGCTCAATTACAATAAAAGCGGGTGCCTCAAAGAAAGTTTATTTCCATGATAACGGTCACGGACTTGAACTCGTTAAGTCAAAGAACAAGAGCATAGCGAAAGCGGTAAAAAAGAGCAGCAGCGCTGTTATTTACGGTCTTAAAAAGGGTACAACCACAGTTGAGTTCTGGGATACTAACGTAACTTGCTGCAAGCTTAAGGTTAAGGTTACTACTAACCCGACAATTAAAGTTGGCGGAAAGAAGTTCAAGGCGTCAAAAACTTATCCGGTTAAGAAGGGCAAGACTCTGACTGTTAAGATTTCGGGCAAATCTTCCGTTGTTAAGAATGTGTATTCTTCCAGCAAGAAATCCGTGGCGAAGGTTATCTCCAAAAATACAGCCAAGACAGTTAAAATCAAGGGCTATAAAAAGGGCAGCGCCAAAGTCACCATCAAGGTGAACGGCGTAGCGTTCAAGATTAAAGTCAAGGTTAAAGCTAAATAAGAATTATTTACAGAGAGGAAATTGATTATGAAAACTGGCAGAATCACACGCGCGCTGTGCGTAGTTCTCAGCGTTATGATGATCGCGGCGCTGTTTACGGCGTTCCCGACATCGGCTAAGGTTATTAAGGGCAGCAACTGGAAGCTCGATACCAAGACCGGTCTTTTCAAAGGTTATAAGGATTTCTACTATGATATTGAGTATACCAAGGATATGCCGTGGTACAAAAACAGAAATGACATCAAAAAGGTTGTTCTTAAAGACGGCGCGGGCTTAGGTATGGGCGTGTTTATGAATTGCGAAAAAATTGAAAGCGTTCAGCTCGACCCGACATTGACAACTATTGACGGCAGCGCGTTCCACAGCTGTGACTCACTCAAAAGAGTTATAATATGCAATTCGGTACAAAGAATTGAAGGCGCGTTTTATAACTGCAAAAAGCTTATGGCGGCGTTCATTCCGCCCAGCCTTACAGAGCTTGACGGATGCGGTTTAGCTGAATACGGAAATGACGTTTATCCCTATAATTCCAAATACAACAAGAGCTTTACAATGGTTTGTGAAAAGGGCTCTGCGGCTGATAAGTACGCCAAGAAGCACAGTCTTAAGAGAAGCTATGTAACTCTCTCGGCGTATAAGGCTACGCTCAAAGCGGGTGCGACAAAGGCTCTGAAATACACAGGTCCCAAGGTTGCGGCGTGGAAGAGCTCGGCTAAGTCTATAGCCAAGGTTGACAAGAACGGCAAGATTACGGCGCTCAAAAAGGGTGTCGCTATAATCGGTGCTAACCTCTCTAACGGCGCTGTAGTAACCTGTGCTGTTAAGGTTAAGAACAATCCTTCTCTCAAAATCAGAGATAAGGCGTTCGACGCTAAAAAGACCTACAGCATTACAAAAGGCAAGGCTCTGACCGTTAAAATCGGCGGCAAGGCAGCTTCTGTCAACAACAAGTACGCTACTACCGACAAGAAGATTGCCAAGATTACCTCAAAGAAGAATGTAAAAACCGTAAAGATTCAGTCCTACAAAAAGGGCACGGCTACAGTTAAGATTAAGGTAAACGGCGTATTGTTCAAGATTAAGGTAAAAGTTAAATAATAAATACTGTAGGGGAGCCGCTCCTGCCGCTCCCGTGGGAGCTGTCGCATTCACTTGCGACAGCCCCTTTTTTGTCAAAAAATAACACTTGCAAAATCAAAATGTATGTGTTATAATGCGATTAATGAATTATAACACAAGATGTAGTACTTCTAACAGGCTATTTGGAGGGTATAGTTATGAAATGTCCGTATTGTGGATTTGTTGAAAGTAAGGTTATTGATTCGCGTTCAGCTGACGATAACGAGCGCATCCGCCGCAGACGCGAGTGCCTTAAGTGCGGCAAGCGTTTTACTACTCACGAGATTATCGAAACCGTTCCCGTAATTGTTGTGAAGCGCGACAAGAGCCGCGAGACCTTTGACCGCAACAAGTTGACTAACGGTCTTTTGAGAGCGTGCGAAAAACGCCCTGTTTCGATTGAGCAGATTGACGAGATTGTCAACACAATCGAGAGCAAGGTTCAGTCGAGCCTTGACCGCGAGATTACAACTCAGCAAATCGGCGAGCTCGCTATGCAGGAGCTCAAGGACATTGACGAGGTAAGCTATGTGCGTTTCGCGTCGGTTTACCGCTCGTTCAAAGATATTAATACCTTTATGGAGGAGCTCAATAAGCTGCTTAAGGAGAAATAAATTTCAGTTGTCAGTAGCTAGTAGTCAGTTCTTAGTTGCTCACGCGAAAAAGAAAAACAAAGTATGGGGATGGCTCAAAAAAAGTTTGAGCCGTCCCTTTTGTGTCTTTCTGAGGAGCAAAGCGACGAAGAATCTTATATATCAAGCGTTTTAAGATTCTTCGCTAAAGCTCAGAATGACAGGGGGGTTGACCTTCTGAACCAGCCCTTTTCTATGTTTAACTGAATACTGACTACTGAATACTGACAACTGCATAGTCATTCTGCATAAATCGAGCCTTGCTCATTTGGCTAAAATGCCCGAAAATAATGACGAATAATAAGTTTTTATTGCGCTTTGCTGTAGCGTTATGTTATAATAACTCGGTATTTTTCGGAAAAGGTAATTTTATGGCGAATAAACTCAAGGGCAACGCTATCCTGCTTTTGACCGCGATAATCTGGGGTACATCCTTTGTCGCTCAGAGCGAGGGTATGAAGTATATTGAGCCCTTTACTTATAACTCTCTGCGCACGATTATAGGCGGCATTGTGCTTGTGCCTGTAATCGCGGGATTCAGAATTTTTGATAAGAATAAAAGCGAAAAAAAGTACTCAGCTCGCGCGACATTAATCGGCGGAATCGCCTGCGGCGTGGTGCTCTGTGTAGCGAGCTCGCTTCAACAGTTCGGAATTGTACACACAACAGCGGGCAAGTCGGGCTTTGTAACCGCGCTTTATGTTGTGATTGTTCCGTTTTATCAGCTGATACTCGGTCGCAAGCCCTCTAAGCTCGTATGGCTTTGCGTGCTGGGCGCTGTGGTCGGATTCTATCTTTTGTGTATCAAGGATGACTTTACGGTAGGTATAGGCGATTTGCTGACGCTTTTGTGCGCGTTTGGGTTCGCCGCCCACATAATCTGTATCGACCGTTTTCTCGAAAAGGGAGCGAACGGAGTTGAGATGGCGTGCGTGCAGTTCTTTACCGCGGGAATCATAATGTTCATATGTATGCTCATATTCGAAACGCCTCAGATTGATAAGATTTTTGAGGCTAAGTACACGATTTTGTACACGGGCATTATGTCGAGCGGAGTCGCGTATACGCTTCAGATTGTAGGTCAGCGTTACGCCGAGCCGACAATCGCTACTCTGATAATGAGCCTCGAGAGCGTTTTCGCGGCGCTTTCGGGCTGGATAATTCTCGGTGAGACTCTCACGGTTAAAGAATTTTTCGGATGTTGTTTGGTATTCGCGGCGGTAGTTTTATCTCAGATTAAGCTGCCGAGCCGTAAAAATAAAGAGAAAAATATTTTGGAGGTACAAAAATGACAAAAGCAAAGAAAATTGTGCTTGTCGTCTGCGCGCTTGTCATCGTCGGACTTCTTGTCTGGGCGGTTACTTCGGGCGGCTCCCTCGGTACTGTTAAATGTCCTGACTGCGGCGGCAACGGTACAATAGACAAGGTTGCCTGTGAGACCTGCGGCGGCGAAGGTATGGTAAGAGGTACATGGTGGGCTCTGCTTCCGCCGATTATCGCTATCGGCCTCGCGCTTATCACCAAAGAGGTTTATTCCTCGCTCGCGATTGGTATTTTCACGGGCGGCGTGATTTACGCTACACAGGCAGGCGGCTTGTTCGGAACACATTTCCATCCGCTCGCGGCCATGAACGAAATTAACGAAAACGGTCTTATAGCCGCGGTAAGCGCCACGGCGGGCGTGTTTATCTTCCTGGTTGAGCTGGGTATAATCGTCGCCCTAATCAACAAGGCGGGCGGCTCCCAGGCGTTCGGACGCTGGGCGGCTACTCATATCAAGAGCCGTGTAGGCGCAATGCTCGCTACATTCGCTCTCGGCGTATTAATCTTTATCGACGACTATTTCAACTGTCTTACAGTCGGCTCCGTTATGCGTCCTGTTACAGACGGTCACAAGATTTCGCGCTCAAAATTCGCGTATCTTATTGACGCTACAGCGGCTCCCGTATGTATGATCGCTCCTGTATCCTCATGGGCGGCGGCGGTTGCCACATACGCTGAGGACGGTCAGGGACTTAAGCTGTTTGTAACAGCGATTCCCTACAACTTCTATTCACTTTTGACATTCGTATTCATCATCGCTATCTGCATTATGAGCTTTGATTACGGCTCAATGGCGATTCACGAGTACAACGCTATGTATAAGGACGACCTCTATACAACAGGCGAGAGAGTTGACAAGGAGCTCGAGGGCGAGACTCCCAACCCCAACGGTAAGGTTCTTGACCTTATTCTTCCCGTAATCGTTCTTATCGCTGTTTCTGTATTCGCTTTGATTTATATCGGCGGATTCCTCGATGGCAGCAGCTCGAATTATATGAACTTCATCGGCGCTTTCGGCGACACAGACGCTACAGTAGCTCTGCCTTGGGCAGGCGTAATCGCGCTCGTATTCGCGATTGCTTACCTTATGCTCAGAAAGGTTGTCAACTTCAAGGAAGCTATGGAAGCTATCCCCAAGGGCTTTATGGCGATGGTTCCCCCGATTCTTATCCTCACATTCGCTACTGCTCTTAAGAACATCACAATGAACCTCGGCGCCAAGTATTTCGTTGCTGACCTTATGAGCAACGCGGCAGCGGGACTCGCTAACTTCCTGCCCGCTATCATCTTCCTGGTAGCCTGCTTCCTCTCATTCTCAACAGGTACATCATGGGGCACATTCGGTATCCTTATCCCGATTGTTCTCTCAATCTTCCCGAGCGGCGAGCTTCAGGTTATCGGTATTTCCGCTTGTCTCGCGGGCGCTGTTTGCGGCGACCACTGCTCACCGATTTCTGATACAACAATTATGTCCTCGGCTGGCGCTCAGTGTAACCATATCAACCACGTTTCTACTCAGTTGCCGTACGCGCTGACCGTTGCGGGCGTATCGTTCGTATCGTTCATTATCGCTGGCTTTGTACAGACATGGTACATTGCTCTCCCGATTGCTGTTGTGCTTATGCTGGGAACAATTATTATCATCAAGTTTATCACAAAGAACGCTGATGTTGCAGCTAAAGCTGAAAAACTTAGCCAGTAATAATTAGTAAAATGAAGAAGCGAACGGCTCAGCCGTTCGCTTCTTTTTCGTTGTATTCTTCCAGAAAGCTGTGTATCTCTCCGTCTTTTTTATAGGCAGGGAAGGTCTCAATATTCACCGCGTGAATACTGTTAAAAATGCTTTTTTCAATATTCGGATTTGTCTTTTTGAGCTCTTTTATCAATGCTTTTGTTTCCGCGCGTTTGCTGTCGATGTCGCTGTTTTTCTCGGTTACGCGGCACGCGCATTGTATAAACTCCAAGTTGTTATACCGAGCCCACGAAATAATGTCGTCCTCGTGAACGCAGTACAGCGGACGTATGAGCTCCATGCCCTCATAGTTCTGGCTGTGCAGCTTCGGTATCATACCCTGAAGCTGAGAGCCGTAGAACATCGCCATAACCGTGGTCTCAATCACGTCCGAAAAATGATGCCCCAAGGCTATCTTGTTGCACCCAAGCTCTTTTGCGCGCTTGTATAGGTGTCCGCGCCTCATCTTGGCGCACAGGTAGCAGGGGTATTTTTCTGTTTTGTCCGTGATTTCAAAAATATCGGTCTCAAAAACCTCAATCGGAATGTCGAGCAGCTTTGCGTTTTGCTCAATTTTTTCGCGGTTGAGTTTGTTGTAGCCAGGGTCCATCACGAGGAATTTCAGCTCAAACGGAACCTCGGTGTACTTTCTGAGCATTTTCATCATCACGGCGAGCAGCATACTGTCCTTGCCGCCCGAGATGCACACGGCGATTTTGTCATTTTCCTGTATCAGCTCGTACTGTTTAATCGCGCGGATGAACGGCGCCCAAAGTTTTTTGCGATATTTTTTTGTAATGCTCTGTTCCGCTCTTGCGCGGAGCTCTGAATTGTTTGTCATAAAACACCTCGTACCCCTTTTTAAAGGGGTCAAAATCGTTAGCCTACAAGGCTCGATTTTGGGGGATAATCTATTATCTATATGAACGTTCTTTTTGAGGACCGCTACGCTAGACAATCCCTCTAAATTGAAATGCTGCGCATTTAACAATTTAGGTCCCTTTAAAAAGGGACACATATTGCGTATTTAGCTTCCCGCGCTCTCATACGAGCTCACGCCCTTGTTCCACACGAGTACGCCGAGCGCCATAAGCACGACAGCCATAACTACCGTGCCGCCGATATTGAACAGCGCGTTTCCGCTGCCGAGAAAGTAGCTGGCGGGGAAGAACGCGGTGAACGCGAACGGGATAATAAAAGTGATTATAAAGCTCAGCGCTTTGTTGTAGATTGTAGTCGGGTATTTTGCGAAGTCGTTGACCATATAAAACATATGGGTAATATGACCGCTGCGTTTTGTCCAGAACGCGATTGCCGAGGTGATGAGCTTTACGCCAGTAAAGATAAATGTGGCAAAAAACACAGCCACGATAAACAGCAGTATGTTCAATGGGTTGACGTTAAGATTGACTTTCGGAATACTGACGCACAAAAATACGATGCCGACTACAAGCTCGCCGAAGGCGTCAACCTGGAATTTTTCGACAGTGACGGCGAACAGTGTGCTGACGGGTCGCGTGAGGTACTTGTCGAAATCGCCCTTGCGTATAATAAAGTATCCTATTGACCAAAGATTGTCGAAGAACAGGTGGTCAATCGCTTTCGGGAGCAGCGAAAAGCCGTATATAAAAATTATCTGTTCAAAGGTGTAGCCCTTAAGACTCGGTATCTGAGAAAAGATGATAGTCAGAAAGAACAGATTTATAGCCTGCGCGAGCAGCATTCCCAAAGCGCCTGTGAGAAAGTCAATCTTGTATTCCATAATCCGCTTTAAGTCCTGCTTTATAAAAATGCGGTGGAGCTTAAACATTCTGTGAGTTTTTTTAATCAGTCTCATATTTAACCTCCCTGCACGCTCATACGCTTAACACAGGCGTTCCATATAATTCTTTGAAGGAAAATAAAGAATACCAGCCAGAATACCTGCAATCCGAAGCTCATAAGGATTTGAGGCGCGTCATACATCCCGAGATATATCATAACGGGTATGTAAGTTAGCGACGCGAAGGGGAGTAGGTTGAGCACAAGCCCTAGCCCCGCGGGCATAAACACCAGCGGCACAATTCCGCCTGAGAGGAAGCTAACAATACATTCCTTAAGCAGGTTGGAGCCCCAAAGGTTTTTGAGCACAAAAGCGCTGTAGCCGAAGCACACGTTGAAATAGAAGTTAATCAGGTACGAGAGCACAAGGCTGACAAGATAGAGCAAAAAGCACCAGATGTTAAAGCCCAGAGTACCTGTTACGACGAATTTATAAATTTCAACGCCCGCCATCATCGGTACAAAAATAATCATAGCGCTCATAGTGCGCTCGCCCAGCTCCTGAAACAGAAACGCCAAATCAAAGCGTATGGGTTTTATCATACGCATAGCAATGTTGCCGTCGCGGATTTCCTCGCCGACAATGTACGAGCCGTCCGAGTAGGCGACAACGCCTGTTAGAAAGCTGATGAATATGTACACGGTCATATCAGTTTCGTTGAAGCCGTTGAATGTGCTCGCTCCGCCCGAGGTGAACACGGCGTGCCATAAGAAGAACGTGATAAAGCACCTCAGTATATCGCCGAAGATAAAGAAGATGAAGTTGACTCGGTATTGAGCGGCGAGCAAAAATCCCGCGTGGGTGAACGGCTTGTAAATCCTGAGAAGCTTACGCACCGACATCCACCCCGCTTTTGTATATATCTTTTATGATTTCCTCAATATCAGCGTCGCCGACGTTTATGTCCTTGACGTGAGTTACAGACAGGGTATAGTTGAGCATTTTTTCGACAGATACCTTGTCGCTGTTGAACTTGACGCTTATGGTGTGACCGTCGTTTTCGAGGAGAATATCATCGTCGGTAAGGTTGAACTCGCGCTTGTAGTCGAGTGCCTCGGCAATCTCGAAATCAACGGGAATAAACCTCAGCTCTCTCGACTGACCGTATCTTGACTTAAGCTCGTCAATAGCGCCGTCAAAAACCTTGTTGCCCTTGTCGATCATCACAATGCGGTCGCAGAGGTTTTCAACATCCTGAAGGTCGTGTGTGGTGAGAATAACGGTGGTCTGTTCGGTTTCGTTGATTTGTTTTATAGCGTTTCGGATATTGTCTTTAACCACAACGTCGAGCCCGATTGTAGGCTCGTCCAAAAACAGCACCTTGGGGCTGTGCAGAAGCGACGCGGCTATATCGGCGCGCATACGCTGGCCGAGCGAGAGCGTTCTGACGGGGCTGGTAATAAAACTTTCAAGCTCAAGTACCTCATTGAGAAAAGCCATACGCTTTTTGTACTGTTCATCCTCAACCTCGTAGATTTCTTTTAGCACGGTGTAGGTTTCTCTGAGGGCTAAATCCCACCAGAGCTGTGTTCTTTGTCCGAACACAACACCGATTTCTTTGACGTAGCTTTTGCGGTTTTTGTAGGGAATCTGACCGCCGATTTCGCACCTGCCCGAGGTGGGTGTGAGGATGCCCGTGAGCATTTTAATAACGGTGGATTTTCCCGCGCCGTTAGGACCGATAAAGCCGAGAATCTCGCCCTTTGGTACGTGGAACGAAATGTCGTCAACAGCTGTGATAATTTCGTTTTTGGGCTTGAAGAAGGACTTTACACTTCCTTTTAAGCCGGGTTCTTTTATTACTTTTTTGAATTCTTTTCTGAGGTTTTCAACGTGTATCATTAATACTCTCCGAAATTATTATAAAGGTAATTTATATTGTTATTATAAATTAGTTGCTCAGCTTTTGCAAGGTTTTAAGATATAATAAAATATCGACAAAAATTCACATATTGTTATTGATTATATGTGAAAAATATGATATAATAACTCTAAATTGGGAATTAATGTGAATAATCCCGTAACATCAGGAGGAAATTATGAAATTCAAAAGAAGTTTTATCTCGATCCTTCTTTGTCTTGCGCTGATTCTGACAAGCTTCGCGGCATTGAGCGCTGTGCAGGCTACAGCAGCAAACACAAAAAAGGTATCCACCGGTAACAGCAACACAGGAGAACTTGTTCTGAAATGCTGGAACTGGCCTCTCAGCGTAATCGATGGCAAACTCGATGAGATTGCAGAGGCGGGCTTTACTGTTATCGAGACCTCTGCCGTTAACGGTATCGTAGGCAGCGGCAACGAAGTAAGCAACTGGTATCAGTTCTATCAGCCGACTAACTATAACATCGGCAATAAAATCGGTACAGAGAATGAGTTTAAAACACTTTGCGCACACGCCAAGGCTAAAGGCATAAAGATTATCGTTGACGTAGTTCTCAACCACACAACAGACCAGCAAAGTATGGTTGATTCGTCACTCAGGCATTGGCACAGCTCTTCCAATTCTATCAGCAACTGGGACAGCAGATATGACGTTACTCAGTATCGTCTTAACGGTCTTCCCGACCTCGACACAAGCCGTTCCGACATCCAGTCTCTCGCTAATACTTTCCTCAAAAAGCTCATAAGCGACGGCGCTTCGGGCTTCCGTTTCGACGCTGCTAAGCACATCGAGCTCCCGTCCGCGTATGACGGCTCGTATAACTGCGCTTCCGACTACTGGCCGAACGCATTAAACGGTGTTAACGATACATTCAGCTACGGCGAGGTTCTCGGCGGCACAAACGCCAACGAGTATATGAATTATATGAAGATTACGGACTCGGGCTACAGCGGCAACATCAAGTACAATATTTCTCACTACCAGCTCCCCGCAAGTGCTTTCACAAACTATGACCATGGCGCTGACCCTGATTATCTTGTTAACTATGTAGAGACTCACGACAATTATGTTAGCGACGGCAACTACGGTATGTCTAACTTCCAGGTACAGCTCGCATGGGCGGCTATTGCGGCTATGGGCAACAACTGTATGTATCTCGCCCGTCCTTACGGTATTGAGACAGATTATTACACAGGCACAGGCAAGCCTTCAAGCGACAGCAGAAGCAATTATGATTACTTCCAGCAGGTTCTTGCGAGCGGAAAATACGCTACTCAGGGCGGCGACGGCGCATATCTGCGTTCTGAATGTGCTGAGGTCAACAAGTTCCACAACGCTATGAGCGGTGAGGCTTCCTATTGCTCCAATATCAATAATAACAATCAGATTCTCGCTGTAAGACGCGGAACAAAGGGCGTTTGTATCATCAACGCGGGCAGCTCCGACCAGACATTCAGCGGACTTTATACAGGTATGGCTAACGGCACATACAAGGATACAATCAACAACACAACCTTTACTGTATCGAACGGTAAGTTGACCGGCACAGTTCAGGGAGGAAAGATTTATCCGATTTACAGCGACAGCGGTTCAGGTACCCAGACTAATGATTACTACCTCACAGGCGACAGCAGCATCTTCGGTACTACAGCTTGGGCTACAAATCTCGATGCTAACAAGATGACAAACAACAACGGTGTTTATACCAAGACCTATACTAATGTTCCCGCGGGTACAATTGAGTACAAGGTTACAGGACCAGGCGGCTGGGGCGACAATGAGATTCCCTCAAGCGGCAACAACAGCGTTGCAGTCTCAACAGCAGGCTCAACCGTTACATTCACGCTTTCAAACGGAAATCTCAGCGCTACGGTAACACCACCCACAACCCCCGTAGATCCCGAAGAACCGACAACAGACGGCAACTTCTACCTCAGCGTTGGCGCTCCGTATACGGATGCTAATCCCAAGTGGTATATCTGGACATGGGGTTCAAACAACGGCAGAGCCGTACAGGGTACTTACGACACCGCGAGCCAGTGTTATAAATTTACTGATTTCGATTCCAATATAATCGTTCTCAGAGTTAATCCTGATTATACATTTAACGGCAGCAACTGGGGAAATCCTCCTGTCTGGACGCAGGGCAGCGACATAGCGGTTCCGAGCGGCAGTAATAAGCTTACAATAAACGATTGGAATCTCACAGGCACATGGAGCTCATATGTCCCCACATATGATTACACCGTTATATACACATATAGCGATAAAGACGGCGCAAATCAGACTATAACAAAGACTGTTAATAATTCAACATTAACCGACGCTAATCTTATTGCAGCGCTCAACGATCCGTCAGAGAGTATTAATAACGCTGAATTTAAATACTCCATCGACTCGGCAACAAAGAGCGGCACAACTGTCAATGTTTCTATGACAAAAGCGTATCAAGAATATACTGTAAGATTTAACAACACTGTTAAAGGAAGCAATTATCATTATCTTAGTACTGTTACGCTTGAGAGCCCCACTGGTACCGAGACAGGTTGGCTTATCAATGGTGATTATGTTAAGACCTCCAAATCCTTAACCGTCTACGTAACAGGTAATACAAATATCACAACCGATTCTACTTCTACACGTAAAGAGGCGGTTTCCATTGACCTTATGGGTTCGTATTTCACAAGCTCACAGGTAAGCTATGAGCTGCTCGCGACAGCTAATGTAAACAGCTTCAAGAGAATGGGTGTTGCATTCGCTTCTTCATCAAAGGGCGAGACTGCTCTTAAAACAGCTATCAACGCCGTACAGAGCGGAACAGCTCTTAACAGCAATACAAAGATTGCTGTTCATAACTCGTCTATAGATCAGCCTAACGGTTCAGGTCTTTATCAGTTCAGATACGGTCCGTATATGTCAAAAGATAAGATTCCAACAAACGGCGGTACACTCTACTTCTATACCTTCGCCGAGACAAAGAACGGAGATATACTGTTAAGCACCGCTAAGACTGTATCGGTTAAAAATACAATAGCGTAAATTCTATAATAATCGGCTCCCGAAATTTTTGGGAGCCGATGCTATTTTACTGTTGTGCTTTGTAATAAAATATGCTATTATAAACCCATAAGGGAGGTAGTACCAATGAAAGTAAAAATTATTTCCGACAGCACATGCGATTTATCGCCTGAGTTAATAAAAAAATATGATATTGCCATTTTGCCGCTCTATGTTAATATGGCGGACAAGGTTATGCGTGACGGCACAGAGGTTGTGCCCGACGATATATATAAATATGTCAAGGACACGGGAGTTCTTCCCAAGACCGCCGCGCCGAATATCAGCGATTTTCTTGATATTTTTAACGAGTGGCACGACAAGGGATATTCGATAGTTCATTTTAATATAAGCAGCGATTTTTCAAGCTCCTATAACACCGCGTGTCTCGCCGCTAACGAGGTAGGGGACGTTGAGGTTGTTGACAGCCGCAATCTGTCTACAGGTCAGGGCTTGGTTGTACTCTACGGAGCGGAGCTCGCCGCTCAGGGCAAGTCGATTGAAGAAATCAAAAAAGCCTGTGACGATATTACCTCTAAGGTAGAGGCGAGCTTTGTGGTTGACAGCATCGACTACCTCTATAAGGGCGGACGCTGTTCGGCGGTAGCCGCGCTCGGCGCGAATCTTTTGAAGCTTAAGCCTCAGATTGATGTAATTGACGGCAAGATGACTTCGAGCAAAAAGTATCGCGGCAACATCGACAAGGTTATCCTTAACTATGTGGGCGACAAGCTCAGCGGTCGCGGTGATATTGATTACAAGCGCATTTTTATCACTCATACCAAGTGCAACCCCGAGGTTGTAAAACAAGTCAGAGCAAAAATAGAAGAGCTATGCCCTCAGTTTGAGGAAGTGCTCGAAACCACCGCGGGCTGTACCGTAACCTCGCACTGTGGACCGAATACGCTCGGAGTATTGTTTATCAGGAAATAAAAAAGGCTTCCCCCGTTGGGGGAAGCTGTCAGCCGCAGGCTGACTGATGAGGGCAGACATACGTTTAATACTTGTATATGAAAGTATCATCTTATTTCAATGATAGTATGCCCTCATCCGCCTCACTACGTTCGGCACCTTCCCCCATCGGGGGAAGGCTTTTTTGTTTTACATACTCTCAGGACAGTCGATATTGAACATATCAAGCACGTTTTTGATGACTGTCTTTACCGCCAAGCAAAGGCTGAGCCTTGCTTGCATTAAGCTTTCATCGTCGCATTTAACGCGGCAGGCGTTGTAGAATTTGTGGAATAGCGTGGCGGTCTGGGTTACATAACGCGTAATCTTAGTCGGGTCGTAGTCCTTAGCCGCCGAAACAATTTCGTCCTCAAACTCCGCGATATGGTTAATCAGCTCGCGCTCCTCGCTTTGTGTGAGGAGTTTTAATTCTTTTTCAGAAATATTCCTAGGCTCAATATTATCTTTAGCCAGCGCTTTTAAAATGCTGCAGATTCTCGCGTGAGCGTACTGAACATAATATACAGGGTTCTGGTTGTCCTGCTGAACGGCTATATCGAGGTCAAAATCCATCTGGGTGTTGGCTTCACGAGTGTTGAACAGGAAGCGCGCGCTGTCAACGGGAACCTCGTCGAGCAAATCGCTGAGCTGAATTGCCTTGCCTGTGCGCTTGCTCATCTTTACGACCTGACCGCCCGACACGAGCTTTACGAGCTGCATCAGCACAACAACGAGCTCGTCGCCGTTGTAGCCGATGGCGTTCATAGCGCCCTTCATTCTCATAACGTGACCGTGGTGGTCAGCGCCCCAGATGTCTATCAGAGTTTCAAAACCTCTGTCAAATTTGTTTTTGTGATAGGCGATGTCCGCCGCGAAGTAGGTGGGGTTGCCGTTCTGGCGAATCAGCACATCGTCCTTTAGCTCCAGCTTGTCGATGTAGTCCTGAGTTTTGCCCTCTTTGAGCAGAATTTCGGTGCAAACGTCCTTGTTCTTGTACCAGATTGCGCCCTCTTTTTCGTAGGTCAAGCCCTTTTCGGTGAGCAGGTCAACAACCGCCTTAACCTCGCCGCTTTCGTGCAGGACGCTCTCAAAGAACCACTTGTCGTAGTTGATTTTGTATTTTGCCATATCCGACTGCATTTTGGCGATATTTTTGGGCAGAGCATAGTCAACCAGCGCTTTTTTGCGGCTTTCGCTGTCGAGCTCAACGAGCTTGTCACCGAACTCATCGGCATATGCTTGAGCGCTTTCGGTAATGTCCGCACCCTGATAACCGTCCTCGGGGAACTCGATATTATCTTTATATATCTGGAGATAACGCGCCTCGAGTGAGCACGCGAATTTTTCAATCTGGTTGCCCGCGTCGTTTACATAGAATTCGCGGTAAGCGCTGTAACCCGCCTTGTCAAGCACGGCGGCGAGACAGTCGCCCAGCGCACCGCCTCTGGCGTTGCCCATATGCATCGGTCCTGTGGGATTGGCTGAAACGAATTCAACCATAACCTTTTTGCCCTTGCCGAAATCCGAGCTGCCGTAGCTGTCGCCCTGAGTTTCAACGTCTTTTAAAACTGAGGCGTAGTAATCGCCCGAGTAAAAGAAGTTGATAAAGCCGGGTCCCGCTATTTCGCACTTTTCAAAGAAAGTGTTGTCGAGCTCGAGGTTATCCTTAATAACCTGAGCTATTTTTATCGGCGCGGTTCTGAAAACCCTCGCGCCCGCCATAGCGGCGTTTGTGGCGAGGTCGCCGTTCTTGCGGTCTGCGGGAGTCTCGATAATAAACTGAGGGATGTCGGCTGAGATTAACTCGCCTTTATCCATAGCTTTTTTAATCGCCGTTTCAACGGCGTTTTTTAATTGAAGTTTTGCGGTATTTAATGTATTCATTATGTTACATCCTTCTCTTTTACGTCTATGTAAAATTCGTTTTTAGAAATAAACTCGTTGTTAAAATCAAGCTCATAACTGACGTGGAGCTTGCCGCCCTTGTCGGTGAGGTTGTTGCTGATTGTGTCGGTAAACACGCCAATCATCAAATCGCCCATAATAGTGCGGTAGTGGCATTGGTGCCGTCTGCCTTTTTCGAGAATCAGGCGGGTCTGAGCGCCGCCGCCCCGAATTATGGTGACCTTGTTGTCGTTTTCAACCTTGACAACGTTGTTTGACGATATGGCGGGGTTTTCCTCGTCATATTCCTTGTAGCCGATATAGGTGTTGCCTCGGCTGTTTATCATATAGCTGCCGACGGTGGTGAGCTCGATTTTGTCTCTCTCGCCGTCGACCTCCTGAATACCCGTTACCGAGATCAGGTAGTTATCATTCTTTCCCATGTTTTCCTCAATACTTTTCTATGTCAATCTGTGTAACGCTGTGGCTCACATTTTCGCCCAAAAAGACGCTCGCTACGTTCTCAAAGCCCTCGGGCGTGTCTGAAACATAGAATTCACAGGCGCCTTTTTCTTGACTGTTGTTAAGAATATTATTCTCTTTTAGAATTTTAGCGGCATAAATCGCGGTTTCGCGCCCGCTGTCAATCAGTTTTACGCTTTTGCCGACAACGCTTGAAATCGCTTCGGCGATAATCGGGTAATGGGTACAGCCGAGAATAATAGTGTCGGCGCCCGCCTTCATAATGCCGTCGAGATAACGCTCGATAACAAGCCTTGTTACAGGGTCGTCTTTGTCGATAAAACCGCTCTCAACAAGAGGCACGAACAGCGGGCAATCCTGCTCAATAACCTCAACCTCGCTGTCAAAGCTGTGAATCAAATCACGGTAGCTGTGGCTGTTGATTGTGGCGCTTGTGCCGATTACGCCGATTTTTTTGTTTTTGGTAGCTTTAGCCGCCGCGAAACAAGTCGGCGATACAACGCCGGTGTAGGGGACAGGCAGGTCCTGCTTCAGGTTATAAGCAACGGAGCTTACTGTGCCGCAAGCGGCGATTATCATCTTGACATTATTCCTTAAAAGAAAATTAGTATCCTGCGCCGCGTATTTTTTTATAGTATCGTTCGAGCGTGTGCCATATGGCACTCTGCCCGTGTCGCCGAAATATATGATATTTTCGTTAGGAAGTACGTTCTTGAGCTCTCTTACCGCGGTCAGACCGCCGAGTCCCGAGTCAAAAACGCCGATAGGAGCGTTGTTCATAGCGTTCTCTCCTTTACACATTTGTACATTTTAATATATTATCATAATTGCGTATTAGTTGCAAGCGTTGAAAATTAAAAAATTATTTTATATAATACTGTCACAAAATATATGCTTTTCGGGTTAAATATTATAGAGGTGATAACCTATGAAAAGAACACTATCTGTTGTTTTAGTATTGATTTTGGCGCTGACTTCTCTCTCAGTGTCAGCCACAGAGAATGAAAGCGAAAATATCGCCGCTGAAGAGCTGTTCAAATCCTATATAACCGATATTTACGGCGCAACTGACTATATGACCTACGAGGAGCTTGGAACGGTGGGAGAGAATACCTTAGCCTACGGTATGCACTCTGAGGCTACCGACACCTTTTATACCGCGGTGCTCGGCGACTGGGTTTTCAGAAAGTTCTATATTGCGGCGCCCTACAAGCTCGCGCTCTATATTATTACGGACAACACGGTTTATCCTCTTGAGACTGCTTACAGTATGGACATTATTACCGACGAGGATTTGCCGACAATCGCGGGACTTACTCAGAGAGTGAGTGCGCGTCAAATGGGAACAGTTGAAAAGGCGGTATATAATTATCTTAATAAAAACGGATTTTTTTCAAGCTCAAGCTACAGTTATAATTTCATCGGCGAAATTGACGATGACGGCTTGCTATGTGTTGTAAAGGCTCAGACGAATGATTACGATTACAGCGAGGTGATAGGGGACTATCAGGTGTTCTCCGAGCCCAACCCGTGGCTGTTCGCGAAGGGTACTCAGCTCTTTGTTGTCGGCGACCTTGAGCTCAACGATAACGCCGTGTGGAGCTTAAAGGATGCCTGCGATAATGAAATTGTCACGATGGAGGAGGTAAAGGCGCTCTGCGAAAAAGAAAACGTCAGCGGAGTGCATATCGCCCCATACATTCCCGACACAGAGCCGACCTCAGAAGTGCCCGCTTCAAGCGAAACAGAGCCAGCGAGCTCCGAAGCCACAAGCGAGAGCGAAGTAGCTCCTGTTGAGAAAACTCCCAAGCTTTCCGCTAAAACAGCGAGCCTTAACGCGGGCAAAACTATCACCCTTAAAGTGACAGACGGCACAGCGAATACCTGGCTGTCCTCCGAAACCTCTGTCGCTACAGTTAAAAACGGCAAGATTACGGCGCTCAAAAAGGGCACGGCTATGGTTTACGCCCTTTTAAAGGACGGCAGATACCTTAGCTGCAAGGTCAGCGTAAAGACGAGTCCAAAGCTCTCAAAGAGCAGCGTAACAGTAAACAAGGGCAAAACCGTTAAAGTTAAGATAAGCGGAAAGGTTCAAAGTATAAACAACAAATACACTAGCACAAAGATTGCCAAGATTATCGCTAAGAAAAATGATACTACAATTAAGGTTAAGGGGCTTAAAAAGGGCATTACTAACCTTAAGGTGACGGTAAATGGGAAGAAGCTTATATTAAAAGTAACAGTTAAATAGTGAACGTAGAGTGTACCCCTTTTTAAAGGGGTGCAAATTGATACCGCATTAAGCGGTCAATTTGCGGGGATCATCTATCCTCTTTATGAACGTTCATAGATAGAACCGCTCAACAAGTTGAGCTAAATGACCCCTCGAAATCAAAGATTTCGGTCCCCTTAAAAGGGGACACATGCAAATTTCTGTTTGACAAACTCTCCTCTTAAAGCTATAATATCTATATCTATGTAAAAAGGATTGATAAAACTTATGGATATTAAAGTTGCTTTTAAAACAATATCGGACAAGGTCGAGGGCGCGTTAGCCGTTCAGGGCTTCAAAAAAGAGAAGGTAAGCCAGAACGACGGAGAGTTGATAACTCTCTTTACATCCGAGAATGTAGCGTACTCTGTTGTTTATTTTGAGGATAAAAAACATTTTGTTATGCGCCAGTGCACTATGACTGACGAAGGTCCTGATAACGACTGGCGTACGCTCGCCACATGGATGTTTGACCCTGAGACAGATACAAACAAAGAGGCGGATTCAATCGCCAACGACTTTGTTGAGAACTGTACTGCCGCGAGCGCCGTTAAGCGTCTTAAGACTACAAAGAAGAAAAAGAAGAAGAGCGACGACGAGGGTTCGGCAGACCCGCTGTTCCTCTCAAAGCGTTTTGTTACATATTTCCCCGAGCTTAAAGAAGAGATTAAGCAGGAGGAAGATTGCTATTATCCCTTCCGCGGCGTAACTTTCACGCGCGCGTCTATCGTGCCCAAGCTTCAGAACTATGTAAAGACAGCCAATAAAAAAGAAATGGAGAAGCTCTGTACGCTCCTCAGCACACAGTACACAAACGGCGACGCCGACACCCGTTCGATTATCACAATCGTTATTCTCAACAGTATGCCTGAGGATAAATACGACGCGATTAACGAGTGCCTCAGCGACGAGCTCAAGAACGCGTGGAAGCACGCGCTCAAATTCAAGGGCAAAAAGGTTAAACCCGAAAAGCCCAAAAAGAAGAAAAAGTCAATGGTCGAAAGACTTCAGGCAAAACAGTAGATTAATGTAGGGGAGCTGCTCCTGCCGCTCCCGACGGCGGGCTCAGGCTCGCCTTTTTCTTTTTTCTTTATTTTTTCAAGCTTATTTCATATAATTTTCACATAAGCGGTTTACTATTAGACCATCGAAAACAATTTGGAGGAAAAAACCATGACTTATAATCCCTATGATGATAATAATGTAACACCAAATCAGGACTTCACTCCCGAAACCGAAAAGGCGAAGGGCTATTCTGAGCCGACCGTAAATCCGCCCACGGCTTCTCCCGAACCCGACTACACTGTGGACGAGTATTATAAGCAGAATTTTTCGAGTGATAAATATTCCGCTGACAGTTACGCGAGATACGGCGAGAGTTATTTCAACAGCGGACAACAAAAGCCCTACACTGAGCAGAACAGCGCTTACGGATATAGTAATCCTACTCAGAATCAGACTTCTCAGACGCCTACACCCGCTCCCGCTCAGCCTCAGAGCTATCAGAATATCTACAGCAGCTCGCCCTACGTCAGCCAGCCTGTAGCTCCAAAGCCGAAAAAGAAAAAGGAGAAAAAGGCTGTAACCCGAGGAGCTTTGGCGGCGGTGCTTATAGTAAGCATACTGTGCTCAATGCTCTTAGGCGTAGGAGGCGGCTTCTTCGCGGCGAACTTCCTTTCGTCCAATAATGAAACTTCGGCAAGCTCAATAAACGTCAGCAAGTCTGACGGCGACAGCTCAAGCTACGCTTCGTCAACCTCGGCTTTGACAACTACCGAGATTGTAAAGAAATCCGCTGACGCCGTAGTCGAAATCACAACCGAATCGGTTGTAACTGGCTCGTTCTCACAGCAGTATATCCAGAGCGGCGCGGGCTCAGGCGTTATAATCTCAAAAGACGGCTATATCGTAACCAACTACCACGTTATCGAGGGCGCCTCAAACATCACTGTAACGCTCCGCGACAAGACCGAGTATACCAACGTTAAGGTTGTAGGCACATATTCGGCGGGCGATATTGCTCTCTTGAAAATCAGTCCTAAAAAATCTCTCACAGCGGCTACAATAGGCGATTCTTCAAAAATCACAGTCGGCGACTACGCTGTCGTAATCGGAAATCCTCTCGGACAGCTCGGCGGCTCTGTAACAGACGGAATCATCAGCGCGCTCGACCGTGAGGTTACTATAGATAAAGAGACATACAATCTTCTCCAGACCAACGCCGAAATCAGCCCGGGCAACTCAGGTGGCGGACTCTTCAACGGCAACGGCGAGCTCATAGGCATAGTTAACGCCAAGTCAAGCTCGAACTCAGCCGAGGGTATAGGCTTCGCGATTCCCGTGAATGACGTTGTAAGCGTTATCTCCGACCTCAAAAAGTTCGGCTACGTTAAAGGTCAGATTGAACTCGGTTTGTCTATAACAGACGTCAGCTCCACAGCTCAGCTCTGGATGTATGACACCAACCAGACAGGCGTTTATGTAACAGGCGTAAACAGCGGCAGCAACGCGGCTAAGGCGGGCTTCCGTGTAGGTGACATCATCACATCTGTAGGCGGCACCGAGGTTAAATCTACCGCGGAGCTTAAGGCGGCAGTCAAGAAGCACAAGGTGGGCGACAAGGTTAAGTTCACTGTCTATCGCTCAGGTCAGAAGGGTACCATCGAGATGACTCTTCAGGAATCTACCTCGGACGTAGGCTCATCCAATAATTCTCAGAATAACTCATTAGAGGATGACGACGACTGGTCAAACGACAACCCATGGAGCATTTTTAACTAATGAATTTATAATCTCTGTTATTTAAAATCAGCAGAACACTTCTCACGCGGGAAATGTTCTGCTGAATCTTTTATACTGTTTTCCTATAAAACACACAGAAAAATCACATTGTTTTCAGATTGCCGTTATATACGCGTCAAAGACTGTTGGTAACATATAATCGTACTTAGAAGAAGTGTATAAAGTTTTTATTCAGTACAATATCCCGACCCTAACATTTGCCATTTAAAAACAACACGGGATAGAATAAGGAGCTGCTCACTGAGCGGCTCCTTTGTTTTCGTGTATATGATTTTTCAATACGATATTGATATACTGCGAGAACGAGCGGTCGTCCTCCTCGCTGAGTTGTTTTATCTTTTTAATCACATCATCATCGAGCGTAATGCTCACCTTGCTTTTTAACGGTTTCATACGTATCACCCCTATGAGCCTTATTATAACCGCAATTGCGACTTTATATTGACAAGTAGTATAAAGTAGTATAAAATAGTAGTGAGAAAAAGCGCCGATTCTACGCTTAATGCGTTATAATCAAAGCAGAAGATAAATATGCAATTTCAAGCAGCTTTAAGTATAAAAACACGCGTTTGCTTCGTCTATATTAAAGGGGGTATTACTGTGAAGAAGATAATATCTATATTAATTACAGTTGTAATGCTTATCAGCGTATTTACAACCGTACAGGCTTTTTATAACTATGATGGAGAAAAAACATACATATCTGCAGACGGGCAGTATAAGTACACCGTTCACGGCGGCAAGTACGCGGAATTGCTATGGTTTTTCGCAGAAAAATCAAAGGATTTGAACGAGCCTGTTTTTGAGGTTCCCAGTGAAGTTGACGGCTATCCGGTAAAATATCTTTACCCATATCTTTACTCGGCGCTCAATTGCAAAGAGAGTGAAACAATTAAATCAAAGAAAATTGTTATTCCCGAAACGGTCGTATATATTGGAGATAGTGTGTTTAGCGGATGTTTTAGTGAGGACGATTCATATGGGATTGAGGCTGCCGAGATTGTTATTCCGCAGAGCGTTGAGTATATCGGTTCTTACGCGTTTGAGAATTGCCGTATGCTCAAAAAGCTTACGCTTCCAGACAAGATTATTAGCATAGGCAGATACGCGTTTAAAAATTGTAAAAGACTTGAGAACGTCACAATTCCAAACGGATGGAAAAAAATCCCCGAGGGCTGCTTTGAGGATTGTACTAAGCTGAAAAAGGTGAAGCTCCCAAACAATTATATTAAACTGGGTAATTACGCTTTCTATGGGTGTACATCTTTGAAAAAGCTTGATACGAATTATTATGTTGAATTCGGCAAGTATTCCTTTGGCTTTAAAGGGTTTATTCCCGACCCTACAGGCGGTATTCTCGGCAGAGCGTATAAAAAGATTAAGGGCTGTGTTATTAACACGTCCAACTTAGGCAGGCAAAGCGAGATTTTAGATTATGCCAACAAATACGGAGTAAACGCGACATATAGCGTAGCTTCTTCAAGTAAAGAATCAACGGAAATGTACACGGGCGCGTGCTTTAAAATGCTCGTTGACGGGAAAAAAGCGACTGAATGGAAGAGCAGTAACTCAAAGGTTGTGAAAATCTCAACTAATGGAAAGGTTGCTGTGCTCAAAAAGGGAAAAGTGAACTTGACGTGTAAGTTGAACAACGGCAAGAAGCTTAAACTAAAAACAAGTGTTACTTGGAATCCTTACCTTTGCAAAAAGGATAAGTACGGTTATGATTTAGTAAAATCTATTACGCTATTCAAGAATCAGACTAAGTCTCTTATGATTTACGGCAAGGCTCTTGGCTATAGTATCAGCTATAAAAACGCAAAATGCGCCAAGGTTGTCTCAAAGAAAAGCTCCTATACGCTCAAAGTAAAAGGCGTAAAGGTCGGCAAGGGAACAATACGTATCAAGGTTAACGGTGTAAAGCTTAAACTTAAGGTAGTTGTTAAATAGTATTTGAGAGATTATAAATAATTCTGATTAAGAGGAGTTGTTTGATATGAAAAGAATTATATCAATCACAATTACAACAATAATCATTTTAACGCTTCTTTCCGCGGGCTCGGCGGTTTCCGCCAAGGTCAGCGTAGCGGCGCCGTCAATAAAGGTCGCCAATACAAAGAAGGGCGTTAGAATAAGCTGGAAAAAGCCCAAGGGCGCTAAGCGGTATATCGTCTACAGAAAAGCCTCGGGCGCTAAAAAGTACAGCGTGATTAAGAAAATCTCTAAGGCTAAAACCGTGGCTTTCACCGATAAAAAGGCAAAGACTGGCAAAAAGTACATCTACGCCGTAAAGTCAGTTAACAGCAAGGCATCCGCGCTTTCTGCTAAAAAATCAATCGTGCGCCTGACCGCTCCCAAGAGCGTTAAGTATATAAAAGCCAAAACAACTAAAACCTCAAGCTATACCGCATATGAGCCTAGTAAGCTTAAATGGTCAAAGGTTACGGGCGCTAAAAAATATAATATATATCGCTCTGAATTCAATGGCAAAAAATGGGGAGCGTATAAGAAGATTGATTCTGTAAAAGCCAACAGTTCCGGCGAATGGTACTACATGCGCTCTGGCAAGTATACGAAATTCAAGGTCAGCGCGGTCAGCGGCAAATCCGAAAGCGTGCTGAGCGCCGCTACGCCGAAATATCTTGAGCTTGACAGTACAAGTGTGAGAGTCAAAAGATTTGACGATGGTTTAGTAATTGATTGGGATTTTATCGGCGGAGCACAGAAATATCTGTTGTATCGCAGCGAGAACGAGGGCGGCTTTAAACTGCTCAAAACCTTAAAAGGCGAGGACAATATCATTTATTCTGACGAAGCCGTTAAGAAAGGCAACTATTATTCCTATTATGTTATCGGCGTTAAAGATAAGGTTAAATCCGAAAAGAGTGATGTTGATGTGCGCAGTTCTGCCTATTATGACGATTGCGACTACGCGATTGAGCTGGGCGAAAATGAAAACGACTTTTTGTCGTCTGTATATTCGCTGCTTGACAACCTTCAGGGCTCGTACAACAAAATAACATATAAATCGAGTGACACAAACGTGCTCAAGGTCAATGTCACGACCGACGGAAAGAATACGAAAACCGTTAAGCTCGAGGGCGTCAGCGCGGGCTACGCGACACTGACTGTTAAATCGACAATGGATTTCGGCGACGGCTTTGACGCGGAAACAACGACTACAAAGTACAAAATCAGAGTGCAGGATTCGCCTGTTTATATGGTTAAAATGAAGGTCGGTTCAAAGCGCTCGCTCACAAGTATGGCTGTTCCAAGCGATATGAATGAGCTGATAGAGCTTTCGGACAATTCCTTGAAGATGACAAGCTCGGATGAAAGCGTTGTCAAGGTTAAAACCAAGGATCAGATTCCTTATTTTCAGGGTCTTAGCGCGGGCGAGGCGACAATAACCGTTAAGATGGATATTCCCGATAGCTTCAGCGGAGAGTTCGACTTGCTCAAAGATTTCAGCGCCGACATAAAAGTGTTGGTGGAAGCGTAATTGTAGTGAAAAAAGCACACCTGACGCTGTTGCGGCGGGTGTGTTTTTTGTTGCGCTGAATTGTCGGAATCCACAAAATATATGGTATATTGTCGTAATAAAACACAATATGTCGATAGTTTTAGTTACATTTTGTAACAGTTACCAAAAGCCAATTATTATCGGGGATTGTTTTATATATTATGTACATTCTTTGCGGAAATTTCGTAAAACGGTTGCATTTTGCGGTAGATTTTGTTATAATTGTTACAGATTTGTTACAAGCCGCATTGTTACTGCGTTTTCGCAATTCTAATTTTTTTGCGGCTTTTGGAGGATTTATATGAAACTGTTTGTTAAACGAAATCTGAAGAAAATTTTGACAATTTCATTGGCGTTGATTATTCTCGCTTCGGTTTGCGTCGCGGGTATGATGACCTCAAACGCCAGCGGCTCGGGCGCGGGTCTCGCCGAATGGGCGCTCGGCGCCTATAACAACCACTGGAGATATGTATGGGGCGGTTCGTCCCCCGGAGCTGTTGACTGCTCTGGTCTTATCTATTCATATTGCGGCGGCGCGCGTACCGATTTGGAGCAGTACGCTACCGAAATCGGCTATGTAAGCTCAGGTGTGCCGAGAATTCACGGTCTCGGACTTCATCAGCCTGGTCACTACGGCGTATATGTAGGCGACGGTATGGCTGTTGACGCGCGTGGCGACGAGTACGGCGTATGCTATGAATCCGTAGCTACAAAGTCATGGGTTGAATGGTTCAAGGTCGGCGCCTGTAACTACATTACAAACGGCTGGGAACAGTTCAACGGTAGCTATTATTACTATGAAAACGGCGAGTATGTTGTCAGCACAAGCCGCGAAATCGGCGGAGTGACTTATCACTTCAACGGTTCCGGTGTATCCGACAAAACTCCCGCTGATATGAACGCTGTTGCCAACTCAAGCGGCGGCGCAGTAAAGAAGAGCACATCTTCTTCGTCTAAACCCGCTAAGAGCACAAGCACAACTCAGTCCGCTCCTCAGTCGAAAACCCTCAAGGTCGGCTCACAGGGCAGCAAGGTTACAAAGCTTCAGGAGCGTCTCGCTGAGCTCGGCTTCTACAGCGGCGAAATCACAGGCTACTTCGGCGAGATGACCGAAAAGGCATATAAGAAGTTCCAGAAAGCGGCTGGTCTTACTCAGGACGGCATCGCGGGCGAGGACGAGCAGAATACGCTCTATTCCGACGAAGCTCCCACAGCCGTTACCGAGGACAACGACAAGTCCGACAAAGAAAACGAAACCAAAACCGACAAGAGCGGCAAATACAGCGTAGGCTCACAGGGTGACAAGGTTTCAGCTATTCAGCAGAAGCTCACCGAGCTTGGCTACTACAATGCTGAGGTTACAGGCTACTTCGGCGAGGTTACAGAGCAGGCTGTCAAGGACTTCCAGACTGTTAACGGTTTAGAGGCGACAGGTATTCTTGACAATGACACTTATGAGCTGTTGATGTCTGAGAACGCTATAGCTAATACTGTTGAGGAAGAGACAGAGCCCGAAACAGAAGACTCCGCTGAGGACGAGCAGTATGAGGAAGAGGCTGATTATGAGCCCGAGACCGAGGCTGTTACAGAGCCCGTTCAGCAGGCAGAAAAAGTTGACTCGATTACAGATATTGCTGAGGACAACCTCGCTGTCGCTCAGAAGGTAGTTGTTAAGTCAAACCGTCTCACAAAGAACGCTCTCAAGTCTTATGACAACGATACGGCTGATGTAGCCAAGAGCGTCCAGAAAAACGCGGGATTCATCGTATGGCTGTTGGTAGTTCTCGCTATCGCGGCTGTTGTAACAGGCGTAATGTTCATTATGAGCAAGCGCAACGCGGCTTACAGCGGCGCCAGAGTTAAAGGCGCTAAGAAAAAGCCCGAAGTTCCCGTAAGATATTGGTAATATAAAATTAGGAGCTGTCACCTGACAGCTCCTTTTTGTTGTCTTTAGAATCTCTTTGGGCAAGAGTAATTTCCATATTGGAAAACAACTTCTCCGCTTATATCCACCTCTATATCGGAAATCTTCAATTAACGTTACGGCGGGCAAACGGTCACACTGGACCGTTTGCTTTTTCCGCCTTTCGAATCTCTTGTCTGCTAAATAAAAAAAAGAAAACAAGCACCCGAATGGGTACTTGTTTTCTTGGCGGAGGACAAGAGATTCGAACTCTCGCGCCGGTTACCCGACCTACTCCCTTAGCAGGGGAGCCTCTTCACCACTTGAGTAATCCTCCGTATATGGTAAAGTGTTATTAACTATATTGGCGGAGAGGAAGGGATTCGAACCCTTGGTCCCTTGCGGGATCACTAGTTTTCAAGACTAGCTCCTTAAACCACTCGGACACCTCTCCAAGCTGATTTCAGCAAATATGATAATATCATATCACGGGGGTTTTGTCAAGGTTTTTGTCTTGACAAAACTTATAGACTATTATAGAATATTAAAGTCATAAGCGCCAATAGCTCAGTTGGATAGAGCGTTCGCCTCCTAAGCGAAAGGTCGGGGGTTCGAATCCCTTTTGGCGCGCCAAAACAAAACAGCCCTTCGGGGCTGTTTTGTTTTGCCGCAAAAGGGATTCGAAGCCGAGCGTAAAGAAATCGTTTCGGGGAAACGATTTTAGCGAGGAGCGCTGATGGACATTTCCCACTAACGTGAACCC
>JAHLAX010000156.1 GCA_020625875.1 bacterium
ATTAAAGCAAATAGCTTAGATAATTATTATAATAATTTAATTAAACATTTAGATTCAGATGTAACTAGATTTATTATAAGTAAATTAAAAGAACAAGAATCTTTATTACTAAGTAAACAATCTTTTTATCATGGAGATTTAACATTATCTAACATAATATTAGATAAAGAAAATAAATTAGTATTAATTGACCCGAATTATAAAACAGATTACTGTTCTTATTTATTAGATTTAGCAAAAATAAGGCAGTCTTTGCACGATTATGAATATATATTTAAGTTTAGTACTAGTAAAAATAGTATTTATTTATCAGAATTTGATAAGTCTTTGAAAGACGATTTATATTTAGTAAAATTATTAGAGTTAACTCATTGGATTAGAATGTATGATTATAAATCTGATGAGGATAAAGTAAAAGTACTTGAAATGATAGATAAATTGAAAGGAGAATTATGATAGGATTTACTTCAGTTGTAGGTGATATGTTACATGCAGGTCATTGTTTAATGTTAGAAGAATGTAAAAGACATTGTGATTTTCTATATGTTGGATTGATTGCAGACCCGACTATAGATAGACCTGAAAAAAATAAACCAATTCAATCTTTATTTGAGAGATATGAGCAACTTAAATCTAATAGATATGTAGATGAAGTTATACCTCTTAGTGGAGAAGCAGATTTAGAACTAGCTCTAAAATCATTACCAATTGATATTAGATTTGTAGGAGAAGATTATTTAAATACAGACTTCACAGGAAAATCAGTATGTGAACGACGTAATATAAAGATATTTTATAATAATAGAATGCATGGATTATCTTCTACAGAACTAAGAATTAGAATAAAGGAGGCAGAGAAAAAATGAAAGTAGCCATAGTGTTAATGAAAGGATTTGATGGTTGTGGAGTTAGTAGATTCGCAATAGAACATCAAAAATTTTTAAGAAAGACTGGACATATTTGTGATGTTTATAGTTATTCTCTTAATAAATATATTAGAATTAAATCTCATAAAGATAAAGATATTATAGAGTATGAAGATTTTACTAAGATAGATTTTTCTAATTATGATATTTTTATCTTAAATTCATATGAAAAAGATTTTAATATTAAAGATTTAGAATATTATAAATCATTACCATGTATTAAAGTAGCAATGATGCATGAAATACTTAGACAAAATATTTCAAGAATATCTAATATATGGGATTGGCTAAAAGCAAGTGATATTGTTTCTTCTTTTCAATGGAAATGGACTTTGTAAAAGATTTATTTAATAATATTGAAAATCCAAATTATATACCATTTAGGATGGCTATGAGTGATGAGGATATGGATATGTTATATAATAGTTCTTTGAATGAAGAAAAAATAAATTCATTAATTTATTATGGAAGATGGACAACAATGAAAAATCCAAGTAGATTATTTGAATTAAAGAAATTAGATAATTCATTGAATCTTAGTATGATTGGTGTTGAGAAAAGTGTTGGTGCAGCTTTTGATATTTTTAAAAATCCATTGTGTGAAAAACCAAAGAAATTATCTAAAGATGGCTCAAGAGAAGTAGATTTAACTTATTTAGATGATGTAGATACATTTTTTAATTATAATAAAGATGATAATAAAGTTATTGTATTTCCTCCAGCTGATAGAGATGTTTCATTGAAAATATTAAGTAAGTCTTTGTTTGGTTGTTCTTTCTATAGATTAAAAGAAACAAGAGCTAATAATCTTGGAAATA
>JAHLAX010000061.1 GCA_020625875.1 bacterium
TACTCCTTTCCTACAACTGCTTTTCAAATTACCACAAATGAGCCGCAGTCATATGTACTAAGGTAGTAGAAACTACCCTTTACATAATAGCTCTCATAATCATTTGGTTATGAACTCGGTCAGTTATAAAAATGGTAAAAAATTCCATCAGAGCCGCGACGATATGCTTCGGTTCAAAGAGTATTCCAACAAGCTTTGTCAGGCTTACGGTCTCTCGGTTACCGAAGTGACAACAAAGAACCCAAGGTTGTTAAAATGGAAGCGCGAGCTGATTGACGCCGCGTACTATGCGCTGAAGTGCTCCGAAACCAAAGAAGAATTCATTGAAGAAATGAGAGAACAAGGCTATGGAGTGCGCTGGGAGGACGATAGAAAATACATTACTTTCACAACGCCCGGTGGTCAGAAGTGCAGAGATATTAAATTGTTTGACGAGTGTTTGCTCAAGCGAAACCTAGAAATATATTTTGAACTTGGCGGTTGTGAAGGAACTCTCGTCGATGAATATCTTGAATACGAAACGCCCGAGCACAACGACTGTTACCGAATGACATACTCAAACGGCTTGATAAATATGCTCGGTGACATCTTCGCTTCCATCCCGAGCGACTTCCATTATTACTATACGCCCGACTATATTAACGAAATCAATCCCTTCAAAAAGCGTGAGCTCGAGCGGCTCCTCGGCAGACGTATCACCAATGAGGCGTTTGTTTATTACAGTACGCAGGAAGGCTACGAGCAGGAAATGGGATTGAGTTTATAAAACTTAAAAAAGTTTGAAAAAATGTCTGGATATTCAAAATGCTTTGTGATATGTTGTGCTTGCAACAAAACGGCGCGGTCAAAGCTGACGCGCGTATCAACTAAAGAAGAAAGGAGAACCAAATGAAAAATACTGAGAAGAAAACAAAAATCAACAGCGTTCATTATTGTTATATCGGAACGGACGCTCAGTTTGAAAGCTTCGTCAAAAGCGTAGTAAAAGACTATATTACAGACAACAGTCTGCTACCTGACGAGCCTCAGAAACTAAAAATTCCCGATAAAAAATCCGCGTAAGGAAAGGAGAAAAAGAGATGAAAGTTTGGTTATATTACCGCCTCTCGCGTGATGAGGACGAGGAGCTTAACTCGCTATCGAACCAGAGAAGCATCCTTGTTGAGTACGCCGAAAAGAACGGGCATGAAATTGTCGGCGAGTCCTTTGACGACAATGTCAGCGGTATGCACTTCAACCGCGAGGGTATTAATAAAATATATGAACAGGTCGAGAACAATGCTATCGAGGCGATTATCGTTAAGGATATGTCTCGACTCGGCAGACATAAAACTCAGACCGCGCTCTTCATTGATTACCTCAGGGAGCACGAGGTGAGAGTTCTTTCAGTCACCGAAAACCTTGATACGAGTAACGAAGACGACGATTTGATTATCGGATTCAAGGGATTGTTCAATGATATGTATGCCCGTGATATATCTAAGAAGGTTCGTGCGGGAATGGTTCAGAAGCAAAAGCAGGGCTTTGTTATGATACCTCCGCTCGGTTACTTCAAAGATAAAAACACGGGTGAGGTCAAGGTGGTTGAAAAACATGCGGAGATTGTCAGAAGAATATTCAATATGTATCTGGAGGGCTATGGCTTTAGTGCCATAGCCCGTATCCTTAACGAGGAGGGAATAAAATCTCCCGCGTACTATCAAAAGAAACTGCTGGGGAAGAATCTCGGCTACAACAAACCCAAAATCGGATTCAAATACCTGTGGGATAACACAGGCGTAAAACGCATTCTGGTAAATGACTTCTATATCGGAACGTTGACTTGTCACAAAACATATAACAACAAAATTACTCATGTTCGTAAAGACCTGCCGAAAGAGGAACAGATTGTACACGAGAATTTTGTGAAGCCGATTATATCCAAAGAAAAGTTTGAGCAGGTGCAGAAGCTGATTGAACAGAAGCGGGAGGGTAAAGTCAGGGCGAGCTCAGGTAAGCCTTGTCACCGATACTCGGGACTGCTTAAGTGCGGCGACTGCGGTTCAACCTTCGTAGCGATAAGGCGCAGGTGGCGTAATAAGCCCGAGCGAATAGAGTATAGCTGCAACGGTTATCACCGCTACGGCAAAGGAAACTGCACACCACATAGGATTAATGAAAGCGAACTGGATGAGCTGGTTTACAGTGAAATCCTCAGAATCAGCGAACAGGCTAAGGATAACTACGATAAGGTTGATGAGGAAGTAAGTAAATGGCGCAAGCAGAAAAACAGCGTGACGAGCAAAATTAAGAGCTTAAAGGGCGAGCTTGCCCAAAGAAAAACTGACCAGAAGGAAATACTGCTTGAAAGAATCAGGGACAAAGAACACGCCGAAGTATATGACGAAATGCTCGAAAGCTGTGAGAGCGATATAAAGAAAATAAAAACCGAAATATATGAAATTGAAAATTACGATGACACTATCAGGAAAAGAAAGGCTGAGATGAAAAACACTCTGGAAATAATGGAGGAAATCGTTGCGGAGGGAGCATTAAGCAATTCAAATCTGAGACAGCTGATTGATAAAATAGTAATCTACGAAACTGCTGACGGTCTGGATATAAGAATAAGAATCCAGGCGAATTTCACAACTCATATGAAAATATATGACGGTGAGGGGGAGCAGCAAGCGGACTTGGAAGTAATAGATCACATAATCCCAAATGCTATGAAGCGGAGAATGAAACCCGAATAACTTGGCAGACGCGTAAGGTTTAGCAAATCTGATTTAGCGAATATCACTAAAAACAGGTTGATGAATTTGTAGAGAATAGCCAACAAATTCACAAGCCTACCTTATGCGTCTGCCAAGGATTTTTTATGCCATAAAATGCAAAAAAGCCAGATAAAATCTGACTTTTTGTTGGTGCGGATAACAGGACTTGAACCTGCATGAAATCGCTTTCATACGGACCTGAACCGTACGCGTCTGCCAATTCCGCCATATCCGCAAATTTATCTCAACAGGGTAAACACCCTGCCAAAATCTATAATATATTAACTTTTGATTTTACACAGAAGTGGCGTGACCTGAACCGTACGCGTCTGCCAATTCCGCCATACCTGCATATATACTTTTTTTAACTAACCTTGATGTGTTGGAAACTCGCGTCTCCCCGTCCAAAATATAGTCGTCTCGCTTCGCCCTTGGAGCGGGCTTGCGACACTCCTTATTTTGCACAGCGCTTTTGCTCCCTTAATCTGCCACTGGCAGCGGTCGCAACGCTACCAATTCCGCCATACCTGCAAATTAACTGTGCTCATATTTTTACACGGCTGAGCTTGCCGAGGCGGAGCGTCTTGCTTAATCCGCGTTGTTCGTTGAAAAAAAGATTTTCAACTCGTCCATTATATCAAATAACGGACGAGTTGTCAATTTGAAATTACTTTTTATTTGAAATTTTAAAGTCAGCGTATTTATTAAGGTCTGTGAGGGTAATGTCGTGCCCCATAATGCGTGAGCTCAGCGGGGCGAGCTCCATAAAATCGCCGTAGTGGTTTGTCAGGTACTCCTTATACTTTTCAGGTACGGGCATCTTGTAGCCGCAGAAATCAACGCGGATTTCGTTGTCGAGGAAGCTCTTGTCAAAGCCGCCCTTGTGCACGCTGTAACCCATTCCGTCATAGAGGTACTTCGCGTTTTTCTTATGCTTGAACATCTCGAGCGTAAACAGCAGCATACGCATAGAGAAGCGCAGAGGAAAAATGTTCTTGCAGAAGTTTGAGATTGCCGACTGAACCTTTTTGCCGTTATAAACTCTGCGGTGATTCCACTTGTTGAAAACCATCGCCAGCCAGAACAGCGTGAGCTGGCTGTGGAGCTTCTGACCGAGTTTTGAGTTGGCGGTTTTGTCGTGACAGAAGATGTCAAACGCGAAGCCGTTGCTCATATTTTTGTGATGCTTCGAAAAATCTGTGGCGAATACGGTATCGGTCAACCTGAGCTTGGCGTAGGCGTAGTTGTAGTACTTGTCCTTCTTCGGGTCGCTGAGAATCATACCCTCGGGCAGCTCGTCGGGGGCGACCTCGAGGAACTTGTCGTAGTCCTCTCTGAGCATCATAATGTCTACGTCGTCATCCCACGGAATAAAGCCCTTGTGCCTCGCCGCGCCCAAAAGCGTTCCGCCGCCGAGATACCACTGTATGTTATGTTTTTTGCAGATTCTGTCAACCTCCAGCAGATAACCTAGCAGAACCTGTTGAATAGAGTCGAGCCGTCCGCCGTGCTCGTCAGGGAAGCGAAAGTCCTTCGGAGCCTTTTCGTTGAAGCTCATAACGCAGAGCTCCAGCGCGGTTTTGAGGTCGATAGCGGGGGAGAAGCCCGTGAAAGCGAGCTTACCGCAGTTGAGCTCTACTCCCTCAAAGCTGCCGCTGTCTGTCATATCGATTTTGGCGTGATCGCCGAAAATATCGTGAAGCATAGCCGCCAGCGTGCCTGTGGAGACAGTGGAGTTTATGCTTTCAACATTATAAACATCGGTGAGGTTCTTCGTCAGAGTGTAAACAACAGCGTTTGTGATGTCGCTGAGATATGTGAATGTGACCTTGTTATCTGTGCTGTACAGGCTTATCTGTTCGCCCTTAGCGACCGCAGCGAAAACATCCTCAAGTCCGTTGTAGAGGTTGCTGCCCGCGGCGAGTACAACTCCTGTTCTGAGCACTGTGAGCGCAAGCTTGTTGTCGCCGCACAGTTTAATGAAAGTGTTTTCGATAGTTCTTGTCAGCTGTACACGGTAGTCGTCAGCGCCCGCGATTCCCGATTCGGTTTCGGAGAACGAGCGGAACTTGTTGGCGCCTTTGCCGTAAACTCTGCTGTCAGAGAGCAAAAGCATTTTCTGAGACTTTTTTTCAACAGCCAAATTGATAAGGTCTTTGACAGCCTTTGTTTCAGCGGCAAATTCGTCAATGCTTTCGCTGATTTTGTGGGCGCACAGACCTGTGTGAATAACGATGTCAACTTTTTGTTTTATACCCGATACTCTGTTTTGTTCGCAATAGACAATGTCGTCGCGTTCCAAAACTCCCGCGGGTATTTTTTTGTCAAAGCCGAGGTCGGCGTAGGCGAGCACAACTTTAGTGTTCAGGTTCAGCTTATCGTTGAATGTGAGCAACGTAAAAGCCAAATCACGGGCGATTTCGTGACCTGAGATGAGCACGGTTTTGTTTTTGAAGCACTCGGGCTTGAGCTCTCGCATAGCGGGAGTGGTTGCCCAGTCAGCCTGAAAAACGTTCAGAGCTTCTTTCATCAACATCAAGCTTCACCGCCTTTCTCTGACATTATGCTGAGCGTGCGTGTTATGCCGCTCTTAAGGTCAAACTCAGCATTGAATCCGAGTGTTTTGAGTTTTGTGTTGTCAAGAATTTTGAGCGTAGGGGATAGAGGAGAGAGGCTCGCCTGCTTGCCCGTAAAGATTACTTTGAGCTCTCCGCCGTAGATGTATTCGGAGCATTTTTCGGCGAGAATAGCGGAATTAAGCGCGTAGTCGGAAGCGACATTGTACGCCTCGCCCTTTGTTCCTTTAAGCAGGATTGTAACAAGCGCCGCGGCGGCGTCAGCAATATAGATAACGCTCTGGGGCATTTCGCTCTGGTCAACGAGCACGTTGCGCTTTCCGCTGACGTTCGTGAGCAGCTCGTGCCAGCGCGCCGTTCCCGCGCCGTAAACCTCTGACAGAACAGCTAGTTTTATATCGGCGTTATATTCGCGCGCCAGCTTGACCGCGAGGGATTGAACCATCCGTGAGGCTTGAGTGTCAAAAGCTTTAGATTTTGAAAAGTCAATATATCCGAACGCGTCAGCTTCGCTGATTTGAGCCTTGCCGTTAAACACCTCGCCGTAAATTCCGCTCTCGAACGCCAGAACCGTCGCTGCATGGCTGTTCTTTATAAAGTTCATCAGGTTGACAGCTGCGTCAAACCTGTCGAGCTCGTCAAAGCTCTGGGTGTGGATGATATAGTCGGCTGTCTCGCCGCCGAAATATGAGTAGTCACGGCTAACAACAAAATCAATATCGCCGCGGTAGGTGAGCTTGCCGTAGCGTTCAAAAATCTTGTCGTCGGTATCAACCGCTATGATTTTGGTTTCGGCGTTGTTCAAATCATTGTTGATAAGGAAAGCGGTCGAAAGATAAATGCCCAGAGGGCGCGCCGCTCCAGTAATAATCACGGTTTTGTCGGTGAAAGGTTTAAAATCAACGCGCTTCGAAAGCCCTAGTATATCGTTGTAGATATAAGGGGAGAGAAGCTTATTTACTTCAAATTCCATACTGTTTCACCCTTTCTGTGTTCTTTCGGTTTAAAAATATGCCGGCAAGCGCCGGCACTTTTATAATTTATTCTTCTGTAGTTTTTTCTTCTTTTTCTTTCTTATCACCATAATAATTTTCTCTAAATTCTTTCAACTGAGCTTCATAATCGGTGATGTCATTCTTTAAGCTTTCTACCTTTGCCAGATTCTTATCAAGGCTCTCCTTTTCGCTGGTGAGCAGCATATCGTCGCTCGCGTTGTCGATAACCTTTTTAAGCTCTTTGATTTTCTTTTCGCGTTTCTCAATCTGAGACTTGCGTTTGTCAATAAGGTAAATCAAATGTGTTTCCTTTGTGGGACCGTCAAACATCAGCTTGCCTTTTTTGAGATAAATAGCGCGCTCGCAGATTTCCTCAACGTTGCTCGCGTTGTGGCTTACGAACAGAACAGTCACGCCTGTCTCGATAATCTTGCGGATTCTCGCCTTACACTTAGCCTTGAACGACGCGTCGCCAACGGCGAGAGCTTCGTCGATTACGAGAATATCGGGCGAGATGTTGACGTTGATTGAAAAACCCAGACGCATTTTCATACCGCTAGAGTATGTGCGGACGGGCTGGTCAATATATTCGCCGAGCTCGGCGAATTCCATAACATTGTGTTCGATTTCGTCGATTTCAGCGTCCGTAAGACCGAGGATATATCCTTTGAGGCGGATGTTCTCGCGGCCTGTCATCTCGAGCACAAAGCCCGCGGTGAGCTCCAGCAGAGCGGCTACCATACCGTTAACCTTGATTTCGCCCTCGTCGGGGAAGGTTACGCCTGTAACGTGCTTAAGCAGAGTTGATTTACCGCCGCCGTTGTCGCCCATAATACCTACAGCCTCGCCCTTGCGGATTTCGAGCGAAACATTGTCAAGCGCTTTGTGGGTTTTGGCGTGCTTGGGCTTTTTGAACAGCGCGCGAAAACGCTCGCCGTCGTTTTTATAGAGTGTGTATGTTTTGGATACGTTTTTTAATACAATTATCGGCTCCGAGTTCATATCGACCTCGCGTCGATTCATATTCTGAAAAAAACCAGCCATAGTTATACTCCTATATTAAAGAACATCGGGGATTTTCTTTCTGAGACGGTTGTAGTTGTATACTCCAAGCAGGAAGAGGACTATAAACTCAACCAGGAAAATGATAAATTCCGTTCTGTATTCAAAGAACCAGCGGTCATACAGCAAGGCGTTTCGATAACCGTTGATAAAGAAGTTCATCGGGTTTACGAGCATAAACTGTCTCAAAGGGGAGGGGAGGTCATAGGAGTTATAAACAACACCCGTGAGCCAGAATATACCCGACATAACTGAGGTTATGGCGTTTACAAGGTCAGGCGAGAACGCGCACATCGGCGCGGTCGTCCACGACAGGAACAGGAAGAAAAGGAACATCAGCGGCATATATATGAATATCTGCAGATTGTACCAGCTTACTCCCCAGAAAATCGCTACATAGATATACATAAGCGACGCCAGAATAAGGTGAACGTAGATTCTCGATATTGTTGAGAAGGTCATAATGGTCGAAACAGGGAAGTTGACCTTGGTTACGTACTGGCGGTGACTTCGTATATCTTTGGCGCCTTTAACTATACTGTCAGAGATAAAGAACCACGGAATGAAGCCGACGATCATAAACAGAAATCTGTCAAACTGCATATCGTGCCCGTGAATATCAACGTGAACAACGCCGAGGTGTTTGATTCCGACAGAGAACGCGAACCAGTATACAAAAATTGTGAAAGCGGGCTTTACTACAGCCCAGCCGGGACCGATAGCGGCACCCTTATAGGTTTTGATGAGCTCGGTTTTGGCAAGCATCATTATCTGACGGCCAAAGCCCTTGTGCTCCTTGATTATATCTCTTAAGAAAACTATCGTAATCTCCCCCTTATATACCAATCCATTGTATATATAAAACAATTATAATTCTTATTTTATTATTTGTCAATCGCTGTTACGATAATGTATTCTTTTTATATGTTTTTACTTGATATAAAGCTTTTTTTGTGATAAGATGTTAGCATAATATTATAAGGGGTAGTTTTTTGAAAAAACAATATTTACCGCCGTTTGCGGAGTTTTTTGACTATAATACCGAGGATTGCCTCAACGGCTCGAAGCCGCGTGAGAATTCATCGGTAAAGATTGATGATTTTGATGATTTTGACCCTAGTGAATGGGAAAAGCTGTATTAAGGAGTGAGAAGAAATGAAAAGGATAATAAGTGTATTATTGATCGCGGCTTTAGCGGTTTCGATGTTTTGTGTGAGCTTCAGCTCAAATGCCGCGGGTGAGATCATTGTGAAATTCCACTCGAATCATTCCTCGGTAGCGGACGTATTTAAATCTGAAAGCATTTCTTCAGGCGATACAGTTGACTCGGACTATGATATACCCGATGTAGGGGAGAGATTCATCTTCAAGGGCTGGTATTACGGTAAAGAGGATAACGCCCGCGCCGTGAATTTCGCCAGCGATACTTTCAGCGAGGACACTGACATTTACGCCCACTGGGCTGACGCCGGTGTTGTAAAGCCTGATGACAGCGATGTTTACAACACCAACAGAGGCACATATGACGACTTTGATTTGGCAGGCGTTCAGGTCAAGGCGGGAGAATTCACCGATACCGAAAACGGCGGACTGCGCTTTATCGCCTCGCTCAGCAACAGCCTGCTTTCAGAGCTTGACGCGCTTTCGGATTCAACGGTAGGAATATATAACAGCAGGGTAGAGTACGGCTTTGTCGCCGCCAGAAAAGCCGCGGTTGAATCATGGAAAGCATACGGAACAAGCAGAAACTATGATTTGTCAGAATATAAAATCGGCTATAACGATACAAATGTCAACGGCGTAGATACAACCGCGCACGACGAAAACTATCAGGGTATAGTCAAAAACATTGATTGTACCGCGTCCGACTATTCTCAAAGCAATATAACAGACCATAAAAAATTTGACGACTACAGGCTTTACACGGTAGCGGTAACTTACCCAAGGGCTAAATCCGATAGCGAGGAATATACCGACGAGGAGCTTGAAGCGTTCAAAAACGCCGATGTTGCCGTAAGAGCTTATCTCAGGTATTATGACGCTAACGGACTACTCAGAACCACATATGACGATTATAACGGCATAGATTCCTATGGCGGACTTTGTACTAGCTATCAACTTACTAAAAGCAAGGTTGTGGATGTAGGTTATTATTCGAGTTTATCAACGGCAGTTTCAGACGCTAACAGTTTAGTTGTTACAAGTGCTGACAGCACTCCCGAAAACGCTGTTTGTTCAATGTATATAAGCGGCTCTACCGCTTATCTCAGACTGCTTAAGAATACCTCTGTATCTCAGCGGCTGAGTTTTGATGTGAATGCTGATTTCAATCTTAACGGCTATACCTTGAATAACGGAGCCGAAAGAATAGCGTCGAAATTAAGCTTTAGTATGTATAAGGGTACCTACAGGGTTAATTCTTCAGCACAAACCTTTACATATCATGCTGGCGCTGTTTCAATACTTAAAGATATAAATTTTGAAGCGGAAGGATTAACTGTTGAAAACTTCTTTGGAGTGCTATGCGACATCGGCTGTGACGCGGTATATATTGTTGATTGTAATTTCAACATAAGAGCGAATAGTACGGTAAAAACGTGTAACGGAACTTTTTTTAACGGGTCTCATTGCGGTTATGTAACAGGATGTAATTACACGATAGAAACAGCAGGAAATAGAGCATTCGCGATTTACGCGACTGGTTCATCGCTTGAAGTGGATGGATGCGATATTGCGATAGCAGAAACTCAAGAGAAAGCTAACGCGAACGCCTTTCCGATAACGGCGTATAACAGTGTGCGCGCCTCTGTCAAAAACACTGATATTAGTATTACGGGAGATTACAACGAAGAATGCGGTGTGGTCTGCCAACAGACAAAAAAAGCGGGGGACGCAAACTATTTTTCCTGTTATTTTTCAGCGGAAAAGCTCAATGTGAGTATTAAAACCGATGATTTATATCCGACCTCAGAAGAATCTCCAACGCTGGTTTTTGGAATGAAAATCGACAAGGAAGAAACCGCGTCTCTTAATGATGTAACAATAAATATTGAAGCGCAAAATGCTACAGGGGATGTGCCTGTTAGCGGAATAATCTGTTTTAAAAATGCTGACGTTAAAGCTTCAGATATAAAAATTGACATAGCCAGAACAAACAGTCAGGAAGATTCATACTATATGAATGGAATAAGTATGTATGATAATTCAAACCTTCTGTTAACATCAGCGAATATAAAAGTTCAGCCCGTTTTGGATTTACGAGGCGGCGGTGCAGGAGTAGAACAAAACGTAGGTATAGGCGCCTACGGCAATTCAACCGTAACTATTGATCCCGAAAAAGACGAGGATGTATTTATTCAGGGCGGTAACGCCGCGCTGGCAAACGGAACCGACGCGTACTTTAAGGTAACAGGCGGCAACTTCTGCTCGCCCACACACGGCGGAGCGTACTTCGGCGGCAACGCCGATATAACAGGCGGCAAGTATTATTCCTACTATATGGCGGGGCATACCGAAGAAGGCGCGTTCTACGTTACCCATAACGCTATAGTAAATATTTCAAACGCTCAGCTTATTACGGCGGAAGCTAGTCGCGCCTTGAGAACCAGAAACAATAAAGACGCGAATGGAAATATGGTTTACGGTAATCCTGTTATTAACGTCAGCAATTCATTTCTCAAAGGATTAAAGTACGGTGCTGAGATTTCTTCGGGAACTGTTTATCTGAACAGCGGCGTAACCATTCAAGCAAAATATGATTATACAGGAAATGTTGTAGACAACAGAAATAATTGAATATAAATAAAAAGAGCCCCCGCGGAAATCCGCGGGGGTTTTGTTGGAGGCGTCGACCAGATTTGAACTGGTGAATCAGGGTTTTGCAGACCCGTGCCTTACCACTTGGCTACGACGCCGTATTATATTATATGCGAAAATAATAAAAAGTATCGCTTGAAAAAGCGCCTTTATAGCCCAATCTCAAGCGATAGATGGAGCGGATGACGAGGCTCGAACTCGCTACCTCCACCTTGGCAAGGTGGCGCTCTACCAGATGAGCTACATCCGCATATGGTGCCTTCGGGTGGAATCGAACCGCCGACACAGGGATTTTCAGTCCCTTGCTCTACCGACTGAGCTACAAAGGCACATTTGGCGACCCGGAACGGGCTCGAACCGTCGACCTCTAGCGTGACAGGCTAGCGTTCTAACCAACTGAACTACCGGGCCATATTTAAGTCGATATGCAAAACATATGACGTTTTAAACAAGGTGGTGGGAACTACAGGGCTCGAACCTGTGACCCTCTGCTTGTAAGGCAGATGCTCTCCCAGCTGAGCTAAGCTCCCACAGCGTCGCTGTTGTCAGCGACTAAATTATAATACCACAACACCTATTGTATGTCAATACTTTTTTGAAAAAATTTCTATTTTTCTCTTTGCTTAATTATTGCTTCAAGCTCATCCGCGCTGAAAGTATAAGTTTTGTTGCAAAATTGGCATTTAACCTCGGCAACGCCGTTTTCGCCCGCGCAGGCGCGGATTTCGTCCTCGGGCAAGCCCTTAAAGTAATTCACAATCTTTTCTCTCGAGCAGGAGCAGACATAGTTGACGGGCATTTCGTCGAGCACCTCAACCTCAAAGCCTTTTAACGCGGTTTTGCAGATGTCGAGTATGCTCATACCCTTGGCGAACATTGTGGTGATTGGCTCGAGCTCCGCTATATTCTTCTCGAGATTGTCTATAGCCTCGTCATACGCGCCCGGGAGGAGCTGGATCAGCAGTCCGCCCGCGAGGAGTACCTTGCCGTCTTCTTTGTTGAGCAGAACGCCGAGAGCGCAGACCGTGGGTATCTGTTCGGATGTCGCGAAGTAACCCGCTATATCCTCCGCGATTTCTCCGCTGACAATAGGAACCTGACCGATATACGGCTCGCCAGTGCCGTAGTCGCGGATAACCCCCAAAGTACCGTCCGTACCCACAGCTTTGGCTACGTTGAGCTTACCGTTCGGGTAATACTCGGTGGGGCAGTCGTTGTTGCCTACATAGCCTCGCACGTTGCCGTTAGAGTCGCCGACTACAAAAACAGAGCCGATAGGTCCGTCGCCCTTTATGCTCAGGTTTATTTTGGCTTTAGCCTGTTTCAGATTCGCGCCCATAAGTGAGCCCGCGGCGAGCATTCTGCCCAGCGCCGCTGTGGCGACAGGGGAGGTCTTATGTAAGCTTTGAGCGGTAAACACAATATCTGACGCGTCAACAGCCGCCGCCATAATCGCTCCGTCGCTTGTTATAGTTCTGATTATCTTATCCATAGTATCATCTCGGTTTTAATTGATTTTTCCTGTATCGCTGATTTTCTTCGCCACAAATACAATACGCTGTTCGGTTTCCGCGGGTTTATTGAAGCCCATATCGCCGTAAATCGCCTGAACCTCAAAGCCTGTCTTGTTGAGCAATTCTGTAAGCTCGTGCTCTGTATAAGCGCGCTCACAGAAGCTCTCGTCATAGCGGAAGTAGCTTTCGCCCTCTGGAACAAAGAAAGTCAGGTCTATATCAACAACGTTATTTTCTTTTAAAGAATTTTGCCATACGCAGTAGACATCGTCCGTATCATAAACAAAGGTGTTATCGGCGAGGATTTCTTTGTGCTTATACACAGTGTTTACGTCAAAAACAAAATAGCCGCCCTTGTTCATAAACAGCGAAACCTTTGAGAAAGCTTTTTCAACGTCGTCAATGTTAGTCAGGTGATTGATGCTGTCGAGCGAGCAGATACAGGTGTCAATCGTGCCGTATAGGTCGAGCTCCTGCATTTTCTGACGCAGAAACATTGTGTCAATATTCTGCTCAAACGCCTTTTCGTTGGCTATAGCCAGCATCTCCTCAGAAGCGTCCACACCGTAGATGTCGATTCCCATCTTGGCGAGCTCAAGAGTAAGGCTGCCCGTTCCGCAGGCAAGGTCGAGCGTGAGCCCCGCGTTGTGGCCGAATTTAGCTAAAAGAACGGCGAGGTACGCCGCGCGTTTGTCATAAGCAACGTTCAGCGTAAGCTCGTCGTAAAATTCGGCAAAAATACCGTAGCTCATCTTTTGTTCAGGTCAATTCCCATATTTGAGAACGCCAGCATATAGCCGTCGGTGTCCTCGTTGAGGGAACGCTTTACGCGAGAGATTGTGGCGGTTGACGCGCCTGTCTGCTTGACGATTTCAGAGTATACTACCTTCTCGGTCAGAAGCTTCGCCACAACAATGCGCTGGCTCATAGCGTTGAGCTCGGGCTGAGTGCAAAGGTCCTCAAAGAAGCGGTAGCAGTCCTCCTTGGTTTTAAGGGTTAAAATCGCGTCGAAAAGAAAGTCGGTTTGGTCGTTTTTTAACTTGGAATTCATAGCTTTCTCCTTTTTCACACATTAAATCGCTAAACTGTATTAATAGTTTACCACACGAAAGTGAATTTGTAAAGAGGAAGTTTTATTCAGTAGTCAGTTGTTAGTAGTTAGTTGTTAGTGAAGGGTGGGCTTTGCCCACACCCAATTTATAAATGTTTTTACTAAAGCGGCTTATTCTCCCTTAATCTGCCTGAGCGCGGCTTTTTCAATTCGGCTGACCTGAGCCTGAGATATGCCGATTTCGTCGGCTACCTCCATCTGAGTTTTGCCTTTAAAAAATCTCAGCCCGATTATCTTCTTTTCTCGCTCGCCGAGGCTTTTAATAGCGTCGCGCATCGAGATTTCGTCTATCCAGTCCTTGTCGTCGCTTAAATCGCCTATCTGGTCCATAACGTAGATTGTGTCGTTGCCGTCCGAAAACAGCGGTTCATACAGTGATACAGGGTCTACAATCGCCTCCAGCGCGAGTACTACGCTGTCTTTGGGCATATCCATAGCCTTGGCGATTTCTTCAACTGTGGGCTCTCTGTTGAGCTTGTTTGTCAGCTTTTCTTTAGTCTGCATAGCGTGATATGCAGTGTCGCGCATTGAGCGCGATACCCTGACCGAGTTGTTATCGCGAAGATACCGCCGAACCTCGCCTATAATCATCGGTACGCCGTAGGTTGAGAATCTGACATTCAGTGTAGGGTCAAAATGGTCGATGGCTTTTATCAGTCCGATTACACCCACCTGAAACAGGTCGTCGGGATTTTCGCTGCGGTTCTGAAAGCGCTGAATAACAGACAGCACAAGCCTGAGGTTGCCTTTTATCATCTTGTCGCGCGCTAGCTTCGCCTCGGCTTTGCCGCCGTTTCGGATGATTTTGAGCAGTTCGATTTTTTCTTTCTCGCTGAGAATCTTTAGCTGAGAAGTATTTACTCCGCAAATTTCTACCTTGTTGTACTGCAAAAAAACAGCCCCTTTAACAATACTCTGTTAAGAGTATTGCCAAAAGGGCTTATTTAAATTCACTTTATTGTGTTTTTTGGCTTACAACCTTGCATATAGCGTAAGAGCCTACGTTCTCGGATTTTACTATGTCGATTTTTTCGCCTGGCTTAGCGTAATGCTCGTTATAGTATTCTTTCAGTGTAGAGGCGCCGCTGACAACGGTCTGACCGTTTTCGGTTGTATCATAGAGCACCAGCCTGATTTTGGTGTCGTTAATCGCGTCTCTGAAGATATGCTTTATTCCGTTTCTGGCAAAAGTGTTCTTCATATACTTTGATTTAGTTACCCAGAGACCGAAATTAGCTACATTCTGTTTTTCCTTTGGGAGAATAAACGGCTCATAATAATGCTTGAAAAGGAAAGTCTGGTTGATGACAAAAGTGTTTTCGGGGTGATTTTCTACATATTCCCTGAGTTGAGCATTGCTTGTGCTCGGTTTAATGTAAACCTGATCAGAAAAAGTGAACGCGCCTGCGTACGCTGAGGTCGCTATCATTATTATTGAGATGATAGTGGGCAGTACTTTCGCTTTTGTGTTGGAAGACTTGTTTTTCTTTGAGATGTTTTTCTTGACTTTTTTCTTTTTGTTTTTCGCTAATTGAACTGTTTGTTCCGATTTCGGCTCAAATCCGATGAGATTATCGTTATTCAACGCGAAAATCATCATTACTGTTGCGGGGAATATTACCGCCAGTTCGGTATGGAACCAGCATCTCCTCGTAACAATATACTCGTACATAGCAATCATCGTCAAAGTCAGAGCCACTGTGCCTATATATTGATAGTTGTTATATCTTACCGCGATGTAGAACGTTATGAATATTAGCGGTAATGTCAGAATATTATATGGATTGAAACCGCTCGTTGTCAAAAGATAGAACAGCCAGATTATAATTAAAAGCGCCAGTTTGATAACAACAGCCCGCTGCTTTTTAAGGAGTATCGCCAGCACCGCGGCGGCGATAAGAACCACAATAGCTGAAATCAGATAAATCCAAATCGTCCCGTTTTCAGCTTTTTGCGTGAACGCTTTTTGAATAGGGTCAAGCACATAGCTTATAATACTTTTTTTGTAAATGCCCTTATTGACTTGATCGCGGCAAAACTCGCTGATAGCGGTGAGCTTTTCGAGTGTAAAGAATTCGTCGTCAACGAACCATTTTTTCAGCAGATTGATATTAGACGCGGAGTGTATATCCATACTGTTGAAGAACGTCTCGTTGCCATAATATGGCACTGTCCTGTAGTCAACCACACTCGAGAGAGCATGGTTGTACGCCGACATCTCATCATAGCCGTCAACCGTGCTTTTGAGCGCGATTGAAACGGTGTTAAGACTAAAAATAATTATAGCGGTCAAAACAATGATAATACCTGTTTTTATGTATTTCTTGAATACGGTTTTAAACGCTGTTTTGAAATCGCTGTTTTTCTTTTGCTTTAAAATGTTTGAGAGTAAAACGCAGAAAATCATAACCGCGGCTGTAGCGAACATAGCAAGCACAGGGTCAAAGCGAACCTGTGAACCTGTGAACAGAATTAAAAATCCGCCGATAAGCTGTACGATTCTGAATCGCTTGCGCTCCTCGAACTGAGAGGCGTAAACCATCAGTACAAAGCCCGCGGTACATGCGACTATCGAAGTGAACGAAAAGCGTATTTCAATAGTTATAAATGTGTAATACATCAAGCCTAAAACGATGGACATTAACCAGCCTGTTTTCGGATTAAGCTTGGACAAAAAGACATAGCTGATTGCCGAAAGCGATAGGAATGAAACGATAGCCATCGTAATGAAATAGGCGTTAAGAACTCCGAAAAGCGGCTGAATAACAGAGATGAACCAGGTGAAAAAGATACCCAGAACGCTTATTCCTAGTTCACCGTTGTTGATGAGTTTGGAAATAACGTAATCATCGTTGCCCGAAAGCCACATAAAGTTGTTTACCGCCAGATAGGCAAGAGTAATCACAAACCCTATTAACAGGGCGGAAACGAACCTTTGCCTTTGAAAAAAGTTTTTGTTCTCAATTTTAGTGTTTTTGTTATTCTTCATAACCTGCTCCATATTTATTATTCTGATAATTCTTTTACAGAATTATCATCAGGATTTATTGTCTGCACTCCCGACAGCTTGCGCTGAATCTGTCTTGTGCGCACGCCGACCAGCTTGTCGAGCTCGGCGTTAGCCTGATTGATGCGCTGCTGCGTCATTTCGAGCACATCGTTGAATTTATCGAACTCAACCTTGACGTCGCTGAGTATCTTCCATACCTCGGTGCTGCGCTTCTGAACAGCTAAGGTCTTGAAACCCATTTGTAATGAATTGAGCAGAGCAGCCATTGTGCTCGGTCCCGCCACATTTACCTTATATTTGCGCTGCAGCTCCTCGACCAAGCCTCGGTTGACAACCTCGCTGTAAAGCCCCTCAAAGGGCAGAAACATAATAGCGAAGTCCGTAGTATTCGGCGGCGCTATGTATTTATCGCGAATATCCTTTGCTTCGCTCTTGATTGTCATTTCGAGAGCTTTGGCGGCTATGGCGATTTTTTCTTTGTCGCCGTCCTCAATAGCGTCGCGCAGAGCGGCGTATGTGTCGCCGGGGAACTTTGAGTCAATCGGCAGATAGATGAAGCCGTCGTCCTCAGCGGGCAGCTTTACAGCGAACTCAACGACATTCTTTGAGCCGCGCTTTGTGGCAACGTTCTCGTCGTACTGGTCAGGGGAGAGGATTTCCGAAAGAATGGCGCTGAGCTGAATCTCGCCCAGAATACCGCGCGTCTTGACGTTTGTGAGAACCTTTTTAAGGTCGCCCACGCCGACAGCGAGATTCTGCATCTCACCCAAGCCCTTGTAGACCTGCTCGAGCCGCTGATTGACAAGCTCAAAGCTCTTGTTCATCTTTTCTTCAAGGGTGTTCTGGAGCTTTTCGTCAACGGTCTTTCGCATTTCCTCAAGCTGCTTGTTGTTGTCCTCCTGAATGTAGGTGAGCTTGGTTTCGACCGATTTGCGGATTAAATCGAGCTTTTGCTCATTCTCGAGCGAAAAGGTTTTCATCCTGCTTTCGAGAGTGTCCAGCTTTTCCTGCTGAGCTTTCGCCGACTGCTGTTGATTGTCCGAAATCATATCGCCCATACTCTTGATGGATTGCTGGGTAGAGGCGGTGAGCTCCTGCCTGAGCATACTGAGCTGTTTCTGGTTTTCGGAGTTAATCTCAGCCACAAGCTTTGAGGTATCGTTTTGTTTGTTTTTAGAGGCGATTATAACGGCAATTATTGAGAATATAACTGAAATAACGCCGAGAATAATCAATATTATTAATAATGTGGTTTCCATTTCACTACATCCTAAATCCCTAATTCTGTTATGATTTCAAATCAAGGAACTGTTCTTTCAGATAACTATAGGTTTTGTCGTCTATATCGCGGAATGTGTAGCACTTCTCGAGATAATCCTCGGGAGGATAAACAAGCTCGCTCGAAGTAAGCTTTTTGTCTTTGATAAGCTCCTTGGCTCCCTTGACGGGGCTGGCGTATGTATCGTACTCAGAGTTCGCCGCTGAAACATCGGCGCGTGTCATAAAGTCAATGAACTTGTGAGCGTTGTCAGTGTTCTCTGAAATCTTCGGGATACACATTGAGTCAACAAACAGGTTAGAGCCTTCCTTGGGCAGTACACCTACAAGGTCGCTGTTTCGTGTGGTCATCATATATATGTCGCCCGCGTAATAGGGAGCGATGGCGGACTGGTTTTTCTGCATTTCGTTGAAAACCTGGTCCATAACGTATTTTTTGAGCAGCGGCTTTTGCTCCTTGAGCTTCTTTGTAGCCTTGTCAATATCAGCCTTAGTGAAGGTAGACGGGTCGATTCCGCAAAGCTGCATCGCTATAGCGTAGGCGTCGCGGTTGTTGTCGAACTGGAGTATCTTACCCTTGAGGCTCTTGTCCCAGAGCGCCTCCCAGCTGTCGGGATTGCCCTTTACCATAGTTTTGTTGTATACAAAGCCTGTCACGTTCCAGAGGTAGGGGACAGTGTATTCGTTTTTGGGGTCATACTGCATTTTCTTAAAGCGGGGCAGAATCTTTTTTGAGTTGGGAATTTTGCTGTAATCAAGCTTCTGAATGAGCTTGTCCTTAATCAGCTTCTCAACCATATAGTCTGACGGAAAGATTACGTCGTAGGCGGAGTTTGTGGACGAGAGAATCTCGTAGAGCTGTTCGTTTGTCTCATAGGTCGTGAGGTTTACGGCTATGCCTGTTTCTTCCTCGAACTCAGAGATAGTGTCTCTGTAGCCCTCGCTGCCTTCGGCGAAATAATCGCCCCAGGCGTATACGTTTACTTCTCCCGCGTCGTCGCCGCAGGACGTAGCGAATACCGCCAATCCCGCTATAAGGGTAAGCGAGAGAATAATAGATATTATTCTTTTCATCATATACCTCCAAAAGTATTATCCAAATTGTTTCTTTTCCTCGCGAATATCGCGAATGTTGACTGCGAGCATTGCCGCCACAACTATGACAAACATCAAGGCGCACAGCGCGTTGATTTTGGGAGTGAGGGGCTTTTTGGTCATAGAGTAGATATGTACGGGCAGAGTCTGGAACTTTGGTCCGCTCGTAAAGTAGGTTACTACAAAATCGTCGAGCGAATATGTAAAGCTCATCAGAAAGCCCGTGAATATACCGGGCATAAGCTCGTGAATTACAACTTTTCTGAAAGCCTGAAACTGATTGCAGCCAAGGTCGAGCGCCGCCTCATAAACAGAATAGTCCATTCGGCGAATACGCGGCAGAACACTGAGCACCACATAAGGTGTACAGAAGGTTATGTGCGCCAGAAGCACCGTCCAGAATCCCATCTGAAAATGGAACATTACGCCCGCTATCGTGAACATCAGCATCATCGAAACGCCGAGCACCACATCGGGGCTGAGCACGGGGATATTGCTCGCGTTCTGCAGCAAAAGACGCTTTTTGCCCGTAAAATTGTTTATTCCGATTGCCGCCGCTGTTCCCAGTACGGTTGAAATCAGCGAGGCGATAACCGCCACCAGAAGTGTGTTCTGGAGCGCGTGAATAATATACCTGTCACGAAACAGCGCCGAATACCATTTCAGCGAAAAGCCCTGCCATATTGAGGTTCTGGACTCGTTAAAGCTGAAAATAATCATTATGACAATCGGCATATACATAAACAATAGGATGAGGGCGGTGTAGAGCTTGTGGCTCTTTTTCATTTTCATTATGAAATCGCCTCCTCATCGCCGAAAAGATTAAGCACAATAAGGAAAATCAATATCGTAACCATAAGTATAAGCGCTATCGCGGAGCCCGTGTTGCGGTCGCTCTGGAAAATCTGCTCAATAACGTCGCCTATCATCGTGTCGTCGATACCGCCGAGGTAGGTCGATACCAGGAAGGTGCTCGCTGTGGGTACAAAAACCATAGTTACACCCGAGATTATACCAGGTACGCTCAGTGGAAAAACTACCTTTCTCAACACACTGAGCTTATTGGCGCCGAGGTCCTCCGCGGCTTCTATCAGCCTGAAGTCGATTTTGGACATTACCGTATAAAGCGGCAGGACCATAAACGGAAGATACTCATATACCATTCCTAGAATAACCGCCCCGCGGTTGTTGTTGAGCGTCAGGTGAATACCGAATGTCGACAGAGCCGTGTCGATAGGACCGCCCGATTCAAGCAGAATAACCCAAGCGTAAATTCTGAGAATAAAATTCATCCACATCGGAATCATAATCAGCATCGTCAGCAGGTTTTGTATTGAGCGCTTCTGACGGCTCATAATATACGCCAGCGGATACGCGAGAACAAAGCAGATTGCCGTAGATATTAGCGCTATCCACAGACTTCTCAAAAAGATATTGGAGTAGCCGAACGCCTTTGCCATCGGCTCAAAGCTGAAGCTGCCCGAACGGTTGGTAAAAGCGTAGAAAAGTATCAGTACAATCGGTATCAGGGTGAAAACTACCATCCATATTATATACGGAATCGAGGGGCGTTTAAGTCTCATCGCGCGCCTCCTCAGGAGTAATTGTCGCCTGAGAAAAATCGAACTTTATCGGAACATAAGTGGCTACCTGTTCGTCGACATCGCTCTGCATCAGCCACTTCTGCTCGTCTGACTCAAGAATAATCTCGTTGTGCTCGCCCTTGAAGATAACCGACTCGATATACACGTCGTCTAGGTCGCCGTCACCGTCGCCCGCGATTGAAAGCGCGCGCGGCGGAAGCTCGATTCTGAGCCTTGTGCCTGTTTCGAAATAATAGCCGTCTATTCTTATCGTGCTGTCCTCGAGTTTGATTTCGATGTAGTTTTCTTCTTCGCTTGATGTTTGAACCTCAGCGAAGAAGGTGTTTTCCTCTGCGAGGAACAGCTTGTTCATAATCTGAATATTGAACGGAATAATCTTCATACCGATTTTTGAGCCCACAGGGCTCATCTCGGTTGAGTGAATAATCCACTCGCATTTGCCGACCATAACGGTCATCTCGTAGTGAACGCCCTTGAACACAACGTCAACGACCTCGCCCACGAGCTTGGCCTCCTCGGGCTTTACAACCTCAATATCTTCAGGACGTATTACAACGTCAACGGGCGTGTTTACGCCGAAGCCCTTGTCAACGCACTCGAGCTCAACGCCCAGAAGCTTTACGCGGCAGTCGCCGAGCATAGTGGCGTTGAGGATGTTCGCGTCGCCGATAAAGTCGGCTACAAACGCGTTTACAGGCTCGTTGTAAATGTCGGTGGGGGAGCCTATCTGCTCGATTGAGCCGTTGTTCATAACTACTATGGTGTCCGACATTGTGAGCGCTTCCTCCTGGTCGTGGGTTACGTAGATGAAGGTGGTGTCGGTTTTCTGCTGAATCTGTTTAAGCTCATCCTGCATATTTTTTCTGAGCTTCAAGTCAAGCGCGCCCAGAGGCTCGTCGAGCAACAGTACCGCAGGGTCGCAAACTAAAGCGCGCGCAATGGCTACCCTCTGTTGCTGACCGCCCGAAAGCTTGCTTACGCTTCGCTTTTCGTAGCCTTTGAGGTCAACTATCGAGAGCATTTCCTTTACACGCTTTTTTATCTCAGCCTTCGGCGTCTTTTTGATTCTAAGACCGAAGGCGATATTATCAAATACATTAAGATGAGGAAACAGCGAATACTTCTGGAACACGGTGTTTACGTTGCGCTTGTGGGGAGGAAGTCCGTTGATTTTCTCGCCCTTAAAATAAACCTCGCCGCTGTCAGGCTCCAAAAAACCGCCGATGATTCTCAGCGTGGTGGTTTTGCCGCAGCCCGAGGGTCCCAGTATCGTTACAAATTCCTTATCTTTTATATCCAAATCAATATGATTAATAATCATTTCACCGTCAAACTCTACAAATATATCCTTTAAGGATATAATCATATCGTTTTTAGCCTGTTTCATTTATCACCCTCCCAAAAAAGTAATCAAAGTTTATTATAGTTTTTTTCCATATAAAAGTCAATAAAATCATCCGTTTGTTTTTGTGATAGATTTCGATATGTGCAATTTTAGCAAATTACACAAAATATTTTTGTTTTATTGGTTAAAAAAAGATATATACTTATTATTTGTTATTTGATATAATTATAGTGATAAAAAACGTATTGTTACGTTTAATTTAGAAAGGAGCTTTGAAATTATGAGAAAACTCAAAGTAATTACCAGTATTGTTCTCGCGCTTGTTATGCTGAGCACCTCGTTCGCGTTCTCGACAATCGTTTCGGCGGCTGATAAAGACGCGGCGGCGACAGGTCAGCCTACAAGCCTGCAGAATAATATTGAAGACGGCGTAATTCTCCACGCGCTTTGTTGGAGCTATGCCGACATTGAAAGAAATATCCCCGCAATCGCGGCGGCGGGCTATTCGGCGGTTCAGACATCGCCCGTACAGCAGCCTAAGGATATCAACACATCCACAGATATCTCAGGACAGTGGTGGAAGCTTTATCAGCCTGTCAGCCTCTCAATCGCTAACAACAGCTGGGTTGGCACAGCGACAGAGCTTACATCCCTCTGTAACACAGCCCACCAGTACAACGTAAAGATTATCTGCGATATCGTATCTAACCACCTTGGCGCGAGCAGTGAGGATAAAATACCCCAGAAGCTCGCTAAGGAAGTTCAGACATACGAGCCCACACTTTGGAATTCCAACGGTCGTACAGACGGCAACAACCCGTATTTCCATAAGGATTTTTCCAACGTTAGTGACGGTTCTAACGTTACAACAGGCTGCCTTACAAAGTGTCCTGACCTCAACACAGCTAATGACTATGTTCAGGGCAGAGTAAAAAGCCTGCTCAGATCCTGTATCGACTGCGGCGTTGACGGCTTCCGTTTTGACGCTGCTAAGCATATCGAAACACCTTCGGACGGCTCAAACGCTTCAAGCTACTGGACAAACGTACTCGGCGACGCTTCTTCTTACGCGTCATCAAGCAAAAACAAGACGTTGTTCTACTACGGCGAGATCCTCAACGGAATCGGCAATGGCAGATCTTCAACAAACTACACAAATCTCGCTAACGGCAAGTTCAGAATCACCGATAACGGAGCTTCTGCTTCTATCCGCGGCGCTGTTACAGGTCATAACGCTCCCTCCGCTCAGAACGCTTCACTCAGCAAGTCAGGCGGCGCTTCACACGCTGTTCTCTGGGCTGAGTCACACGATACATATCTTGGTAACGCTCAGAGTGAGGTAACAACAGATATATCCGATCAGGATATCGTTAAGACATGGGCTCTCGTAGCTGCTCGCGGAAATTCCACAGCGCTCTACTTCGCCCGTACAAACAATATGCAGATGGGTACAGCCGCTGCCAACACCAACTACAAGAGTGTTGCTGTTGCTGAAGTCAACAAGTTCCACAACAACTATGTTGGTCAGAGCGAGAAGCTCGGTTCCTCAGGCAGCATCGCTTATGTAGTCAGAGGCACAACAGGTATCGTGCTCGTTAACTGTAACGGCACAACCGCCAACGCTTCTGTAAGCGGCACAGGTCTTGCTAACGGCACATACACCGATATGATTACAGGCAACAAGTTCACAGTATCAGGCGGAACAGTAACAGGTAACATCGGTTCCACAGGCGTAGCTGTTGTAACAACAGGCACAACAACTCCCGCGGCTTTTGCCAGCAAAGAGAGCCAGACCTTCGAGGGCGATACAATCACAACTCAGCTCTCACTCTCGAACGCTACAAGCGGTACATACCAGCTTGATAACTACACTCCCGTACAATTCACAGGTTCTCCCACAATCCGTATGGGTTCTGACTACAACTACGGTCAGTCCTTCACACTAACACTTACCGCTACAGACGGTACACAGACAACAACTACAAAGTACACATATACCAAGAAAGCCGCGGCTTCCTCGGGTATATACATTGTTCTCCCGGCATCGGTTGTAAATAAGGGTTCCAACGGTAAAGCGTGGACCACTCCCGTATTCTGCTATGTTTATGATGAAGTAAACACAACATCATATCCGAAGTACGCTAACGCGGCATGGCCTGGCGCTCAGATGCAGTATGACGCTACAAATCAGGTTTACTATTATGAGGTTCACTCCGACACCTGCTACAAGACAGCTTCAAGTGGTGCCACGGCCACAGTGGATAACTATGACCTTGCTCATTCTACAAGAACAAGAGTTATCGTTTCTGACTCCGCTAAGACAGCAGGCGGTGTTTCCGCAGGCGCAAAGTGCCCCGCGGGTGATATTGCTCCCGGATTACTGCTCAACAGCACATCACATAAATATAAGAACCTTTCAAAGTCAGACGACTCCGCGTGGGGAGCAAACAATATAACTCCAGGTCAGGAAGCTCCCGTACCTGCTACAGAGGTTACCAAGAACGGAGCTACTGTACCTTCAAGCGACAGCACACCTACAACTCCCTCGAGCGACAGCACACCCACTAATCCTTCTTCCTCAGGCGATACATATTACTATGGCGACGCCAATATGGACAAAAATGTTAACATCAACGATGTAACAGACATTCAGTTTCACCTTGTTAAGTCTAAGGTTATCACAGACGCTACAGCTCTCGAGCTCGCCGACGTAACAGCCGACGGTAAGGTTGCGATTCAGGACGCTAACTACATCCAGCGTTACCTCGCGGGTATGAACAACACAGGCAGAGTTAAACAGGCTTATTCGGGCGGTTCAACACCGACAAACCCGACAAATCCGACAAATCCGACAAACCCGACTAATCCCACAACTCCGTCAAGCGATACCACTCCCACATCTCCCGCGGGAACCTTTACATTATATGTAAAGACATATGACGTTGCGTGGTTAAGCGCTGACGGCGCTGAGCCCTATGTACAGGATGACGCTACAGGCGTAGCGTACCAGATGGTTAAGGATTTAGACGCTTATCCGGATGTATTCACGGCTGAGGTTCCCGACACAATCTCTTCCGTTACATTCTTCAGAGCGACAGCTCCGACAGCCACTCATTATAACGAGATTGACGGCTTGACTGTTTCTAAGACTAACAACTGTATTAATGTATATATTGCCGAGGCAGGCATTGAGGCTAAGCTCGGAGCCAAGACCGAGCCCTATGTAGCTGACCAGAAGCCAGCTGACGGTGTAAGCACAATCTATGTTAATAACAACAAGGGTTGGTCAGCTGTATATATCTATGGTTGGTCAAAGGGCCTTAATAGCCAGACTTACGCTATGACTAATATCGGCAACAACATTTGGAAGTTCGACCTTCCCGAGACAATCTACGGCGATTCACCTGAATTCTTCCTGTTCAAGGGAGTAGAAACAGGCTGGGATCCCCAGACAACTAACCAGAAAATTACCGGCGGCAACGACTACTTCGACCTCAACACCGGTAAATGGAGCAAATACACAGGTTAATTTAATAATTATATATTTGGGGCTGTCGCACTAAACATGCGACAGCCCTAAGCTGTCATTCTGAGGAGTTTACGACGAAGAATCTTGAAAGATCCTTCGCTCACGCTCAGGATGACAGTAGGGAAAACGCTCAGGATGACAGTAGGGGAAACGCTTAGGATGACATTTTTTGTTTTGCAAGCTCCCGATTCTGTTATTAATATAATATTGTATAAAAATCTCACCTCTGTCCATAATAACGGCAGAGGTGATTCTATGAAACTATATAACGCTAAAAAAAGAAAGCGCGATACAAAGGAGCGCGTGGGCTTCTACACAGCGCTTTCTATCTGTTTAGCCGCTGTGGGAATGGCGGCGTACTCAACATATACAAACCTGTCCTCGAGCCCTACAGCGGCTGAAACCGCGTCAACCGTAGCTGTGGACAGGATAGTAACAGGCGTCACCGAGACAGACGCCGCCGAAAAGAAAGAGACCACCGCCGAAACTACCGAAAAGCCGACAACAAAACCCACCGAGCCCGAAACTACAGAATCGCAGTATGTGGACGAGACGGCTCCGTCAGTTACCAAGTCGGCGCTCGAGACTATGCTGAATGTCGACACGAGTTTGGTATATCCTCTGGATAAGGTCAAAATCGTTAAGGAGTACAGTGAGGATACGGTGTATAATCAGACTCTGAGCCAGTGGGAAGCGCATACAGGCGTTGACTTTGGCTGCAAGGATGGCGACAAGGTCTACGCTATGGGTGACGGTGAGGTAGTAAAAGTGTATGACGACGATTTTATGGGTAAAACACTGGTTGTCAAATCGACGACCTATACAAGCTACTATTACGGAATGAAAGACGTAAACGTTAACCGCGGAGATAATGTGAAGAAGGGCGACGCGATAGCCACGGCGGGCACGGTGCCGTCAGAATCAATGGATGATAATCATATTCACGTCGAGGTAAAGGTCGGCGGACAGTATGTTGACCCGCTGGAGCTGATTGACAGCGAGGAGTAGGGGAGAAGTAAGGAGAAAGTAAGAAGCTGAAGCTATGTCCAATTAAAGATTGTAGGGGAGCCGCTCCTGCTGCTCCCGACATACATTTCCTGTCGTATATGAAAGCTTCCTCTGTTGCATACAGATAAAAGAGTGTTCGGTTTTGCCGAAGGAAGTTTGCGTATACGTTAGTAAAAAGCAAGAGTCCCTCATCCGACTTCGCTTACGCTCAGCCACCTTCCCCCAAGGGAAGGCTTAGCAGTAGCAGCTTTCCTACGGAATAACATCGCATTAAAAAAGCGGCTCTTTCGAGCCGCTTTTAATTATTTAGTTTAGCTTATAGCTAATTTATACTGGATTGCTGTGGCGTCGTGGATATTGAGCTTGCCGTCGCGGTTGAAGTCCGCGAGGTTAGCCTGCTCTAAATCGAAGCTAATCAGGAATACCAGTCTTTGCTGAATCATTGTAACGTCGTTGATGTTGATCTTGCCGTCACGGCTTACATCGCCGAATTCGTAATCACTCTCAAAGCTTGAGGGCTCAACGCCTGGGTAGTATGTCGGGAAGGTAGCGCCCGCAGGCTGTGATGTAACGCTGTACTTCTTAACTCCGTCTACAGTTGTTGAAGAATTCTGGAGTGTAAAGATAGTGTCGTCGCTTACTGTGAGGTCAATAGTCTGAGGAGAACCTGAACCGACTGTGAACAGTACGTTTGGAACGTCAGCGGGGAGAGTGTAGGTGTAAGTTGAGCCAGAGCCGCTCATAGCGACGCCCGGCCATGCCGACGCGGCAGTAGTTGTGCCGCCCCAGTAATAAATCTTGGGAGAAGTCCAGCCGCTTACGCCGTTGGTGTTGAAGGTGATTGTGTGGTTAGCAGCCTGATTCTTCTTGGTGTAGGTGAGAGTAGCTGTCGCCTTAACCTCGCTGCCTACATAACCCTTGAGTGTTACAAGATATGTAGCGCCCTGTACATCCTCGGCTGAACCGAATGTAACCTTCTCGCCGCTTGCGTACTGTGTTTCAGCGCCGCCGTTAACTGAGTATGTAGCTCTGTCAACATTTCTGTATGTTAATGTTGCTGAATATGTTGCTGTTGTGTAGTAGCCGCTGCTTGTGCCGCCTACCATAGGATCGTCGCTGTAGAGAACCGCTACGCCTGTGCCGCCTATGTTACCTGATACTTTACCGCCTGATACTGTGAATGTGCTGCCGGATACCTTATCAACGTATGAACCGTCGGCAAGTGTGGCGACAGAAAGACCTGAAATGGACTTGCTTGTGCCTGAGTTACAGTTAACTAGAACCGCGCCGCCGTTAGAGGTTTTGTTTCCGCGACCGATAACAGCTACGCCCGAACCTGACTGGAGGTACTCTCCCTGTCCTGAATATACGTTGTTGAAGTCGTTGACTGCCTTAACCGCCTTTGATGAGTACCAGAGTGTCTGGCTGGCTACGCCGAGTTCCTGACTGTCACTTGCGGGACGCGCGAGGAACATTGATGTGATGCCGTCACGAGAAGCCATAAGAGCCCATCTCTTTGTAAGCTCTGTCTCAGTAGGTCTGTTGCCGTCAGCGTATGTATCGTGAGACTCGTTCCAGAGAACAGTCTGGTCTTTTCTGCCGTTTACCATGTTCTGAGGAATAGCATATGCCGCGTTACCGTTGCTTGTGTTACCTGTGATTGAATAGAAAACGCTTGTGTCAGTAACCTTCATATAGGGGAAATACCACTCGTATTTACGGTTTACACCGCAGTTGTTGAGGATTTCACCGTAGGAAAGGAGGTCTTTGCTGTAGTTTGTCTTAGCGTAAGTCTTAACTTTTGTAATTGTATCATCCCAGAAATCCGAGGCAAGAGAGGAAACGTCATACTTTGTCTCGATATGCTTAGCAGCGTCAATACGGAAACCGTCGATTCCGCAGTCAACAAGTTCCTGAAGATACTGATAGATTCTGTCCTGAACTCTCTGGTCTTCAGTTTTCAGGTCGGGAAGATATGAAGTACAGCCTCTTGTAAGGTCGTATGTGCTGTCATACTGGCTGAACTGATTGGGATCTTCTTTGTATGTCATATTGAAATACGGATCATGGAAAAGATTGTTGGAATAAATTCCGTATTCGTTTTTACTGCTGCTTTCGAATTCAGCGGCTCTAGAGGTTACATGGTCCATCGGATTTGTTTTTGAAGTATCCTCGTTACCGTTTCCGTCCAAATACTGACCTTTGGTACCCATATGGTTGATTACTGTGTCGGCAATAATCTTGATGCCCTTCGCGTGAGCAGCCTTTACCATATCTACGAGGTCTGCCTTTGTACCGAGAGCGTTGTCTGTGCTCTGGTTAATCTGGAAACCTGCGGGCTGATAGAACATCCACCAACCTGTCTTGCCGCTTGCTTCAAATACATGAACACCCGAAGTGCCTTCTTTGATTTCGTTAGGGGGTGAAATCTGTACTGTGTTAAAGCCCTGCTTTCCGATATTGTCGAGCTCGGCTTTGATATTGTTGTAGCTCCAGTTCCAAGCCTGAAGGATTGTGGCGTCGTCATTTGAGTCCGCCATACCGTAGGGATTGGCTGTGATACCCGAGTAAGTGTCGGGAGTAGTGCCTGTTTTACTCTTGTCAGTAGTTACCGCCGTAACCGAGTAGTTAGCGACAACAATACATGTCATCAGCATACATACTACCAAAACAGCGGAGATAATCTTTCTTTTCATAATTAGTCCTCCTGTAAAACTTCTAACAAGGTACAAAAACCTTTTTATCACTTTATATGATACTTTATTTCGCCAAAAAATACAATTCATTTTTTGTACAAAAATTATACAATATATATGTATATAATGCCAGTTGACAAAGATATACGCAAAACAGAAATCGGGAATACCGCGCTGTATCCCCGATTTATCGTTTTTTAATTCTGTTTTAGAATAATTCCTCGATTTGAGTTTCGGTTGAGAAGCCGAGTGAAGCGCCGTTGCTGCCGATTTTAATTCCCGCGAACACGACCGCCCGCTGTAAAGCGGCTTTTGAATTGCCGAGCTTTAGATAAAAATGAAGGAAGGACGAGAACAGCGCGTCGCCAGCACCGACAGTATTGACGATTTTTCCGCAGTCATAAGCGGGGATTAATTCTGTTTCGCCTGTTGATGAATCAAACAGCATAGCGCCCTTTGAGCCCATACCGACAACGATTATCTTGTTTCTGTATCGTTCGTAGATTTGTCTGATAAAAGCCTCGGCGGGGCAGGGGAGCTTTTCGTCGCTGAGAAATAGTATGTCCGCGTTCTCCATAAAGTCGCGGTTGTATTCGTCCTCAATATCGCTGAGAACGTGTACATCCGTCGCGGTCAGAACGCCGAGCGCCCTCGCGCGCTTAATCAGCCCGCGGTTAAAGCCGATATTGCACAGCACCGCTAAATCACAGCTTTTAAGGTCGTTTTCGGCTTTGTTAAGGTCAACGCTCTGCTCCTGAATATCCTTTAAATCGCAGTAAATCTGCCGCCTGCCCTGAGTGTCATACAGTACCGCGGATACGGGAGTATTTGTGAGGCTTTGCGTGATGTTTTTTGAGTCTATGCTGTCCTTGCGTATTGTGTTTAAAATCCGTTCGGCTTCGTCGTCACTGCCGATAAATGAGTATAAATTCACCTCATTGCCGAGCGTAACAAGAGCCTTGGCGATATTGTACCCGACGCCCGAAACGTTAGAGTTTATGCCAAAAAACGGATAGTCAATCGGGTAGTAGTTTATGGGAAAGCCTCTGACAGCTACCGTTGTTTCGATATTCAAGAGCCCTGATACAAGAATCTTCATAGCCGTATTCCTTTACATAGAGCCGTTGACAATCCAGGCATACTCATCCTCGGGAATCATCGGCGAACAGATTTCAGCCATTAAGTCGGATTCTATTTCGCCTTTTTCGGCGTACTGCCTGCCAGCCTTTTTGACGAGCTCAAGCCGCGGAACGGTGACGACAGCCGCCTCGGGAGCGTTGAACATCGGGCTCTCGGGCACTGTAATCATAGTGTGATTGTTTGGGAAGCATAGCTTGAACTGAGCCACGGCGGGCTCAAAGTTGTGGGCGCTGTTCGGAAAACCGCAGCCGCAAATCATAACATATCTGAGGTGCGAGAAATCAGCCTGACCGACGTGCTCATAGCGCTCGCCAACCTTGTGCATAGCCATGCTCGACAAGGGCAGAGTGCGGTCGAGCAGCGCCTTGAGCGGAGCGGGCATACCGTAGCAATAGAGCGGATAGCTCCAAATCAATAAATCGCTGTCGAGAATTTCCTCGAGAATAGCGCGCATATCGTCTTTGTGTATACAGTCGCCGCCGTTGCGCATACAGGCAAAACAACCCCTGCAATACTCAATATGCTTATCAATAGCGTTGATTGTTTTAATCTCGTGTTCAGCTGCCTCGTTCATACCGTCTAAAAACGCGCGGGTGATGTGCATAGTATCGCTTTCGTCTTTTTTTGGGCTTCCGTTTATTACAAGTATTCTCATCAGCTTATATCCTTTCTCTGATATTTTAAATACGCCGCCGCGATTCCTATAACTCCCGCGGCGCAGCCTATGGCGATTTTTACTCCGTCCAGACAGCCGTCGTTCACGATTGTTGAAGCGTCGCAGTATCCGAAGGGTGTTATGTACTTCAAAAACTCTGTCGATTCAGTAATGTTGGCTATAATGTTCAAAAAATACATCATAGCCGCCAACCCCAAGCCGACGCCTATACTGCCTTTTCTCATAAACGCCGATATGCCGAAGCACACGCCCGCGATTTCAAGCTGCATAATCAAATAAGCGAGGTGCAAAAGGTTCATTTCTTTCCACGGAACAGTCTCGCCGATTGCCGCTATAGAACAGATTGAAACAGCGTATACAACAAGATTGAGCGCTATGATTTGAGATAGTACGGCTATAAGCTTTTCGGTGATGACGCGCGCTCTGCTCACTGGATGCGTAAGCAAAAACTCAGCGGTTTTTGATTTTTCTTCTTTGCTGAGAATACCGACTGAGCACAACGCGGCGAAAAACGCTCCGCCGAGTCCCAGAACGTTGCCGCACTCAACGGCGTAATAGCCTTTCAATGTGCCGAAGTTCAGCTTATCCATACCAAACGCGCTGGTGAATGAGCCCATTGACGAGAACATATCGTTTAACTCGCCCATCTGACCTTTCATCTCGGGATAGAGGAGCACGCTGACAGCCAGCATAAAGCTCAGCGCGCCTGTCCAGATAAAGAAGAATATTTTTCCGCGCCTTAGCTCGTGTTTAGTGATTGTCATATAACTTCACCTTCCTTTTCGTAATAATGAAGGAAGATTTCTTCGAGGTCAGGCTCGGTAATCTTAATATCTGTAATGTTTCCGTCGCCCAGTCTGCGCAAAAGGGTGTTAACGTCGCCGTTATACAGAAAGCTCGCCGTTTCGTCGGTGATACTAATATCTTTTATTCCGCTCAATCCGTCAAGATTAAAGCTGCCGTGTATCGAAACGCGCTTGGCGTTGCTTTTTGAGAGCGCCTCAACGCTGTCGCAGGCTATTATTTCGCCCTCCCTGATGACCGCCGCGCGCGTGCAGTTGCGCTGAACCTCTGATAACATATGGCTCGAGAGAAGAACCGTAGCTCCCTTTTGGTTGCGCTCTTTGATTATCTCGAAGAACTCATGCTGCATAAGCGGGTCAAGACCGCCTGTCGGCTCGTCGAGAATAAGCAGCGGCGGGTTACTTTGAAGGGCGCATACAATCGCGACTTTCTTTTTGTTGCCGAATGAGAGCTCGTCAACTCTTTTTGAGGCGTCGAGCCGCAGACGCTCGCAGAGCCTGGTTGCCTCTTTTGAACAGTCCTTTTTACGCAAATCGGCTGAGAGCTTTATAATATCCCGCACTCTCATTCCCGAGTAGAACACCGCCTCGGACGAAAGGTATCCGACGTCTTTTAATATCTCCGTTTTATCCCTGACAATATCTTTCCCAAGTATCTCAGCGCTGCCCGAGGTGGGCGAGATAAGCCCCAGAAGCGTGCGGATTGTTGTGGACTTTCCCGCGCCGTTCGGTCCGATAAAGCCGAAGAACTCACCCTGTTCAACACTCAGGTCAACGTCGATAATTCCTCTGTTTTTTCCGTAATACTTTGTCAGTTTGTATGTTTTAATAGCTTCCATCAAATTCACCCGAATTTATAGTTTTTTACAAAACTCCCTGATTTTCCGCTCGTTATCCTCTGTCGGCTTATCCTTTGGGTCAATCAGAATCATAGAGGCGGAGAAATCGGAGACAGGGATTATTTCTTTAAGATTCTTCAGAGCTTTTTCGGCGCCGTTACCCGCCTGACAGGCGTAGGCGGAAATGCTTTTGGTTTGCAGAACTACCCTGTTTTCCTCGATAAATGACCTTATCGGCGGAGCTACACGGCTTGCCCACACGGGAAAACCGATAACAATGTGCTCATAATCATCGGCGTTGAATTTATAGGGGTTGAGCGCGGGCTTTTCAGCCATCATAGCGCTCTTGCCGCCCCAAAGGAATTTTCTGATTCCTTTGCTCGGGTATGATTTAACGGGAGTAATCTCAATCAAATCAACGTCCGTGAGAGCCTCTTTAATTTTTTCGGCGACAAACGCGGTATTGCCGCACATTGAATAATACACAATTGCTGTTTTCATAATGTTCTCCTGAAAATAATATATTAGAATAACTGTCCCGAAAGTTTCAGTTTTTCTTTGAACGGGAAAGATTTATCAAACTTATCAACATCCTCGTCATTTACATAATAGCCCTGTGGTGTCTGATAAACACCGCTTACATTGTTGAGGTATCCCTTTTTCAGCTCCTTGCAAAGGAAAAACGACGAATCCGCGTCCGCTGGCAGGTCGTGGTAACGTATGTCAAACTTGCTCGCGAAATCAAAGCCGCTCTTGCCGTAAAAGTCAATATCGCCCTCAAACAGAACCGCGCCAAAGCCGAGCTCGACGGCTTTCTCGAGTGAGTAATCCAGCAAAGCCTTGCCGTAGCCCTTGCGCTTCAAATCATTCGCAATACAAATCGGACCCATCGTCAGTACAGGAACGGTTCTGCCATCGTCAGCTTCTATGATTGTCCTCATAAATATATTTTGACCGATTATCTCGCCATTTTTCTCCATAACAAAATCCAGTTCTTTTACAAACGAGGGGTCATTGCGGAGCGTATGAATCACATAATGCTCGCTGCAGCCTGGGCGGTACACATTCCAGAACGATTCACGGACGAGGTTCTCAACCGTACCGAAATCATCTTTTTTCTCTAAACGAATTATATAATCCTTTTCGGACATTTATTTCACCTCCTGAAACAATGACAACAAGGTGATGCTGATAAGTATTCCGCCGATTATGTCCGTAAACCAGTGTACTCCCGAGATCAGCCTGCCGATAACCGTAACACAGATAATTAAGAAGAATAACGCCTGAAGCGCCCTGCAAAGTGGTTTGGTCTTTATGTATTTGCTAATCAGAATAGCGGCGCTGCCCATAATTACGCATACAAGCATAGTATGTGACGACGGAAAAGAAGCCTCGGGACGGGTGTTGTCGGGCATGATAATCGGTCTGTAGTTAATTATCACGTTTTCAAATAACAGATACAGTCCAATCACCGCAATATAGAGCCCGCCCAGAGAGAGTATCTCACGGTCCACCTTAAGCAAACTTCTTCTTTTTATCAACTGCACCAGTCCAACTACCGCAAATACAAACGCGGTCAGTACTGCCGTGATTCCCAGCCAGTCAGTTATGTGATACCAAAGCATATTTACGCTGAACAGCTCAAAAACAAATTTGTTGAGATGTGACAAGCCTATGCTCGTTCCCTGAACTCCGACAGGAGCAACGTCGACTAAGCGGACAAGCGCGATTAGTATGACCGTCATCAAGCCGCAGACTGCCGCTGTGATTAATCTTCTTTGTTTCATTAATATCATCCTTTCAAAATGAACTAGGCTCATTTTAGAAAGTAACGGATGATACCTCAAGAAACGTGCTTTCACAATGGTGACACGCTCCGTGTCATTTGCTTTTTATCAACAGAACTCCTTTAATAATAAGCACGCAAAGATAGAATATGCCCGCGTAAGGCTGTCTTGTCAGAATAAACAATACTGTCCCGATTATCGACAACGCTATACCTGTAATCAGACGGTGTTTGTTCCACACTGTTTTATTGAAATTGCTGATTACTACACCGCAAAAGCCGTTCAGAACCGTAAGACCAGTTACCGAGATAAAAACGGTTTTAAGCCAGCCGTTTATATTAGTTATTGCGAACATCGAAACAGCCGCTTCACTTCCGTTTCCGAATATCGGAAGAAAAAACAGCAAAGCCATCAGGCAGTCAAGTATTCCGCAAATGAGCGCGGAGTACTTTTTATTTGTTTCCATTTTATCCTGCTCAGCGAGTGAAATTACTTCTTCGCTCCCTATAAGCTCGTCAATGGTAATATTAAAATGTTTCGCGATAACCTTTAGCGAATCTATGCTCGGATAACCTCTGCCTGATTCCCATTTTGAAATCGCGGTGCGTGAGATAAAAAGCTTCTCCGCTAATTCCTCCTGTGTCAGGCTTTCTTCTTTCCTCAGCTTCTGTAATTTTTCATTAAATTCCATTTTTTATATATAATCCTCCGCGGTAATTACGCGATTAACGGAATGTCACCGTTTAATAGTATTCTAATAATGCCAATCACAATAAGATGCGCGGGGTAGTATATGTAGAAAAGCCACTTCATACCCTTCCACTTTCCGCGTTCACCGTTGTATTGAAACAGCAGCGGAATTGAAAGAAACGTGAACATCTGCAATATACCGTAAATCTTGTCCATAGCGAAAAAGTAAACAACCGCGTAAACCGCTGTCCAGAATACGATGTCAACAGCCTGTCTTTTGAAGTTGCCCCTGTGCTCATATATGAATAACGGACACATAACGGCGATTGACGACCAGTCGGACGGCAGAGCGAGTATGCACGCGCCGAATATGATTACATACTTCCATACGGTGGAGATTTTTTCGATATGTATCGCAAAGATAACCGCCGCGGCGAGGAACAGCGACCACATAACACTTGTGCGGTTCAGTAATCCGTATGATAACTCAAAGAACGGCACGCCGAACGCGAAGTCGTACGCGAAATGCGAAATTACTGCGAACACCAAAAGACGCGAAAGATACTTGCGCTTGTCGTGAGTGTAGAAACAGCCCTCGGCGATAAAAAACCACATAATCGGAGCGGTCAGTCTGCCTATGATATGCAGACAAAATACCCACCATACCTTTTGATACCCTGGGAAGAACGCCCAGGTCAGGTGGTCGATTGTCATAGCGATAATAGCTATAAGCTTGAGCTGATTGCCGTTAAGGTGTTTTTTTATTGCTTTACTTTTCATAGTGTAATAATTCCTGTTCTATAAGGCTTATTCGTCGAACCTGTATCTACCGATTTTTCCACGGGCGTTTTTTATCTGTCCAGCCCTTTTCTTTCCAGTATTTTACATCAGCTTCGTTCCAGCCCTTTTTCTGTAAAAGGCGCATTATAAGAAAAAAGCCCTTTGTTTTAAAACTAGGTTTAACTTTGCCGTTTCGTTTAATAATTCCCCTTGCGATAGAATCCGTGGCTTTTTCTATTGAGGATTTCTTTTTGTCGCTGACTTTGTTCCAGTCTATAGCCGCCACGCCGATTCCGTATTTGTAAATCTTCGCTACGCCCCAATAAAAAAAGCTGTCAGCCATATCCTTGTTGGTAGATTTCATTCCTCCGCCGGCGGCTGTGGAAATACAGACGCCCTGTTTTTTGAACATTTTTTCTTCGGGACGGTGTACCATCCAGCGCCAGCCATAGTGATCCAGAAACGCTTTCATCGAGCCTGTGGTGTGATACACATATACAGGGCTTGCGAGAATGATTACGTCAGCGTTGTCAATTGCTTTGGTAATAGGAGCGAGCTTTTCGTAATGAGGACATTTTTTCTCGTCGTTTACAAAGCACTGTGTACATCCGCAACAGAATTCTCCGAAATCGCGCGGTAAAAAGAACTCGGTTATATCCCCGCTGATTTTGTCCGCTAATATACGCGCTATATGATATGTTGAGCCCTTGTGGCTCTGACCGTGAATAATGACAGTTTTCATTTTACTTACTCTCCATTCTTCTTTTGTCAGGCGTGTGATGTGGTCTGTGCGGATGTCGTCCATCAGCTTCCAATGAATATCTTTATCAGTGTGGTGATAGGTGAAGCCGCATTTTTCCTGAACGCGCTTGGACTTCTCGTTACCGTCAAAATATCCGCACCAAAGTGTTTCAAGTTTCAAATCCTCAAAAGCGTGCCGTATCAATTCTCTTGTCGCTTCGGGAATCAAACCCTGTCCCCAGAACGGTACGCCTATCCAATAGCCGATTTCGCCCTCTGTGTCGGGCAAATTTATGTGGCTTTGTTTTCCAATCATCAGCCCGATACTGCCGATTGCCCTGTTATCTTCTTTGAGACAAACGGCGTAGGTCTCAGGAACGGAGAGTACCGTCCTGATAATTTCAAGACTGTTTTCTACGCTTGTATGTACGTGCCAACCCGCAATCGGACCGACGCGGTCATCCTTTGCGTATTCATATAAGCTCTCGGCGTCTGACTCGTTCCACGGACGTAAAAACAATCTTTCCGTAAATAATTCCATAATAGTCCTTCTTATCTTATCATCTTAAACATACCGGGTCCATCCCATTCGCAGGGGCGTTCTTCAAAGCCGTGTTTTTGATAAAACAGAACCGCCTCTTTGGAGCTGATCAGCTCCAAGCTGACCGCCCAATCGCGCGCGATGTTTTCTTTGATATAATCTTCCAAAGCGTTCAAAAGTAGTGTACCGACGCCCTTTGACTGATACGATGGTATCACGGCAAAATCCTTGATGTAAAATGACATTCCACCGTCGCCAATCATCCGCACCATTCCGACAGGTGTTTCATCAGCGTATGCGGTAAAGGTCGCGATCGTATGAGAAAGAGCGGTTTGCACTTGTTCAATACAAGGTGGTTCCCAGCCGACAGAAGTGTATAGCTCTAAAAACAATTCCGGAGTCAATTTATTGATTCTGATTTCCATTTTTTCACCCTATCATAAACAATTAAAGCTTGTCTTGATCCTTTGTTTCATACGGCTTATCCCAGGAGCCGATTTCTATCAGATTGCCTTCAGGGTCTGAGATATAACAGGTGCGCTGTCCCCAAGGCTCGGTCGTCGGTTCCATCACGGGCTCAGCGCCGTTTTCCACAGCCGTTTTGAATGAAGCGTCGACCTCGTCAAAGGTATCGACATACAGCGCCAGCTCAAACTGACCGTTAAGACCGCTCGTGTAATTATATTTTCGGTTTGTCATTTTTTCAAAATCTTTTCTGCCGTAGAGCAAAAACAGCGTTCCGTCCTTGACAAGATACACGTTTTTCGCATCCTCAGCCTCTTTTATCTCAAAGCCGAGCACATCCCTGTAAAAACGTATCATTCTGCCCATATCATTTACGAGTATTCCAAAACCGTCTAAGCGCATGGTTTGCCTCCGTTTTATTCTATCATATACACATCGCAGAAATGACGGATGTGCTTTTCAATATTCTCCATACTTTCCTGCTCACACCGCGGCTGCCTGTCGGCTTTTGCAATCCAAAGAACAACAGGCGCGGTCACCTCGGTCGCGAGCAGCTCGGGATCGTCCTCCATGAACATACCCTTATTTATCATATCTTTAATAATTTTCTTATACATTCCCTGAATGCCGTTCAGCTGATGCTTTGTGGTGATTTCAGCAAAGCGCTCGTTTCTGAATTGCTCTCGCACAAGGAATTTACGCATTTTGCGAATCATAGGATCACGCATAGTAAAAGAAACTCTTTCCATAGACGTTTGTAAAAACTCTTCCTTGTTTTTGGGAAGAGTGCCGGTATTCTTCTCCGAGCCGAAGCTCTCCTCATAGCGCTCCTCGGCGGAATCAATCAGCGCGTTCAAAATATCCTCTTTTCCCTTGAAATGATTGTAGAGCGACGGCGCTTTGATTCCGACCTTATCGGCGATTTCTTCCACGCTCGTTCCGTCATATCCGTTATCCGCGAACAGTGTCAGCGCTTCATCCAGTATCCTGTCTCGTGTTGTCATATAATCCTCCGTTACAGCAGGCTAATAATCATTAGTTTAATTATAACTAATGAACATTAGTCTGTCAAGTCTTTATATGAAAAATCGGTCAGCAGCTTTGATCCTGCCGACCGATAATTATTATCTCTTTTTATAAAGCACAAGCTCGGGATTTTTGCCCTCCGCCTCATAAGTACACACTAATATAAAATCCATATTCGCCAAAACGCCGAAGCACCGTTCTCCGCCGAATTCCGATTCAAGCTGATTGCCCAGATAGGTAGTGGCGTCGTCGAGGAATTTCGCGCTAATGCCGCTTGGCAGGGGATAGGCGAGATTGACGTAGCTGCCGACTAGCGCGTTCAGCTTTTCGACCTTTGGCATACCGTCAATATGAAGCTCATTGATTTCTTCAATCAACTGATTTTTGAACGCCTCGAACTCGCCGTTGTCGCTCAGCTGTTCATAGCGCTTCCAGTAATCGAGCTGCGGAAGCTTATCTTTCATATAGGCGCGCGCCTGTTCCTCGCTGAAGCCCTCCTTCGCCATGTGAGGAATACATACGTCAATCAGCTCGTCCATATCGCTGTAGGTGTACTGTCCGTCCGCGTAGCACCATTTACAGTAGTCCTCGTTCAGCGCGCCGTCCTTGTCTTTGCTGATGATTGTATCGTCAAGCGGCATACCGCAGCACTGACAGATAAGCTGACGCGGCGAACCGAGCAGCGTATTGATTGAAACATTGAACACCTGCGAAAGCAGCTTCAGCGTCTCGGTGTTCGGTACTGTGTCACCGTTTTCCCAGCGTGACACCGCCTGCCGTGTTACAAAAACCTTTTCGGCAAGCTCATCCTGCGACAGACCGTTTTTTGTCCTGAGCTCAAGTATGATGTCCTTTGTGTTCATAAAAACACCTCCCTGCTACTATTTTATTATAAACTATAATAAAACACAAGCAACCTGCTGTTGCGTAACCTCTTAAGCAACAACAAGCGACAGCTTTTAGCTATCGCTTGTCATAATCAACTATATTGGTTTTACAGCGTTATTTATCTTTCACTCTCGTGCCATTCTTCATCGCCAAAAATGAAATCGTCTAAATCGCCGTCAATGTATAACCTGAACAGCATCGATACGCACCTCCTTAACTTTGATGAAAGAGGCGCTCACAGCTACTTTGTAGCTTCGAGGTAACCCTTTATAACTCCGACTGCCTGTTCCGTACTAAGCTTTGTACGGTTAACACACAAATCGTAGTTAGCGGGTTCGCCCCATTTCATACCTGAATAAAAATTATAATAATTTGCTCTTGATTTATCTGTTTTGTTGATTACCTGCGCCGCTTTTTCTCTTTTGACTCCCTTTAATTCCACCGCGCGCTCAATTCTGTAATCCATATCCGCGCATATAAAGAGTCTGAGAATATTCTTGTTATCCTTCAATACATAGTCGGCGCATCTGCCTACAATTACACAAGGCTCCTCGCTCGCGAGCTTTTTGATAATCTTGTGCTGCAAAAGATACAGCTTGTCGTTGACAGGTAGACTGTCAGCGCCGAAGTTGCTCCCGAATGAGTACAATCCGAGCGACAGGGAATAGAGCAGGCTGTTTGTCGCTTTTTCATCTACATCGTTAAATACCTCGGGGTCAACTCCGCTCTCCTTAGCGGCAAGAGAAATCAGTTCCTTGTCATAGCATTTTATTCCGAGCGACTCTGCCAGCGCTTCTCCGATTTCGCGGCCGCCGCTTCCGAACTGTCTTGAAATCGTTATAATCCGCTCATAAGCCATGACAAACAGAACCTCCTTTTGATAGTGTTTTTAGTTATTATATGCACTTTGTACCAAAAAATCAACTAATTTTTACAATTTCGTTAATATTGCACAAAAGAATTATAATTCATTTGTATATAATACCCTCAATTTTGCCTATATTATAATGTATGCGGGTTTTCCGTTATTTTGCCCGCGTTTACATATATACTATGAAAAAACAGATTTATGAGTCAAAGAAAAATTTTTATGGAAATTTTTAAAAAAAGTATTGACTTTAAGGCTATCTTATAATATAATTACAATTGCGCTACCGTGAAATATTACAACTATGTAATTAATTCACGAGAGACGCGCGAACCTTGAAAAAAGAACAACGAAAGTAAAGAAACCCGAAATTCTTTTGAGTGAGAAATTGCTTAGAAGAGAGTGAAGAAAACACTAGTCGAAA
>JAHLAX010000240.1 GCA_020625875.1 bacterium
ATAAATCAGCTATCATGTATGAATGGACTTTTGGGATAAATGGGAATGTCATCATAGGCAGGACATGGGAAGAATTTGAAACTATGATGAATGAGATTGTACAGCATTTGAATTTATCAGATGATTTACGTCTTATCGTATATGTTCATAACTTATCATTTGAGTTTCAATTCATGCGAAAACATTTTGAATGGTTAAAGATATTTGCCATTGATACCAGAAAACCTATATACGCTATCACAACATCTGGTATTGAGTTCAGATGTAGCTATCTGTTATCTGGTTATGGACTTGCTAAACTTGGTGATGAACTTCAAAAGTACCCTGTAAAGAAAATGACTGGTGACTTGGACTATTCTTTAATGCGTCACAGTAAAACTACAATGACAGAAGCCGAACTGAAATATTGTGAAAATGATGTGCGTGTGGTTATGGCATACATTAAAGAACGTATTGAAATTGATGGTGGAATTACAAAGATACCATATACAAAAACTGGGTATGTTCGTAACTACTGTAGAAATGCGTGTCTATATACAGGTTCAGACCATAAAAAGAGTGTTGGTAAATATGCAAGTTATCACAATCTTATGCAGGCTCTGACACTGGAAGTAGATGAATACCAGCAATTAAAGAGAGCGTTTCAAGGTGGCTTTACACACGCTAATGCTCTGTACAGTGAACAGGAATTGCAGGACATAGCAAGCTACGATTTTACAAGCAGTTACCCTTATGTAATGGTATCTGAAATGTTCCCAATGAGTAAGGGTAGACTTGTAAATGGAAACGGTCAGCTTCACAGCAAAGATGAATTTTATTCTATGTTGAAGCATTACTGTTGCGTATTTGATGTAAAACTGTATGGCGTGATGACTAAAGTTGTACATGAAAATCCTTTATCATATTCCAGATGTTACGGTGTTAAGAATGAGGTATTAAACAATGGTAGAATTGTCTGCTGTGATGAACTGGGTACTACCATGACAGAACAGGATTTCTTTATATACCAGTATTTCTATTCATGGGATAAAATGGAAATAGCGAATTTCAGAATATATGAAAAGGGATATTTACCTACTGATTTTGTAAAATCCATTTTGAAGCTGTACAGCGACAAAACGACACTTAAAGGTGTAAAAGGTAAAGAGGTAGAATATTTAGCAGGTAAAGGAATGTTAAATGCTACTTATGGTATGGCTGTAACTGATATAGCAAGAGATGAAAATGTATATACTGAAAGTGGTATCTGGGAAACACAGCCATGTGACATACTGAAATCTATAGATGATTATAACAATTCAAAGAAGCGTTTTCTTTTCTATCCGTGGGGTGTTTGGGTGACAGCTTATGCCAGAAGAAACTTATTTACTGGTATCATTGAAATAGGTAATGACTATGTATATTCAGATACCGATAGTATTAAATTAAGGAACCATGAAAAACATAAAGATTATTTTGAACGATACAACACACAATGCAAATTGAAACTTGAAGCCGCCTGTAAGTACCATAAAATACCGTTTGAATCAGTCGAACCATCAACTATCAAAGGTGTCAAAAAGTTACTTGGTGTGTGGGATTTTGAGGGTGTCTATAAGCGTTTCAAGACATTAGGTGCTAAACGGTACATAGTGGAAGAATCAGACGGTGAAATATCAATGACTGTATCTGGAGTAAATAAAGCTGTAGCTGTTCCATACCTTTTAGAAACTTATGGTAAAGATGGAGTATTTGACGCTTTTACAGATGATATGTATATACCACCAGATTATTCTGGAAAGAATACCCACACATATATAGATGATGTTGTAAAAGGATTCTTAACAGATTATAATGGTGTTACAATGGAATTTGAAGAATTAAGCGGTGTACACCTTGAAAAAGCAGATTACAGCCTGTCAATGGCTGTGGCATATTTAGACTATATAAGAGGAGTGAGAGTAATTGAAAAGTAAAAATGAAGAACTTCAATTTTATTCTTTAGATGAAATTCTGAAACGTAAAGCACAGTATAATGTTATATTCGGTGAGCGTTCCAATGGTAAAACTTATGCTGTACTTCTTCACGGTCTAAAGAACTTTGTTAAAACTGGTAAGCAGATAGCCATTGTAAGAAGATATGATGATGACATTAAAGCAGGTAAAGCAGATTCTTTCTTTGACGCTCTGGTGGCAAATGGTGAGATTGAGAAGCTGACAAAGGGAAAATATACTGGTGTCAGCTACTATAACAGAAAATTCTATCTTTCATACCATGATGAAAACCTTGATAAAGATGTGAGGGATAACAGACCGTTTGGTTATACATTTGCTATCAATACAGCCACCAGATACAAAAGTACATCATATCCAGACATTACAACTATATGCTTTGATGAATTTCTTGACAGGAAATTTTATCTTCCAAACGAGTTCCCGGAGTTTATGAGTATTATATCAACAATAGTCAGAAGCAGGAATGATGTTACAATTTTCATGTTGGGTAATACCGTAAATAAATACTGTCCATACTTTGTAGAAATGGGATTGAATCATGTTCAGAATATGCGACAGGGTGCTATAGAAGTATATAAATATGGTGAAACATCTTTGAAAGTTGCTGTAGAATATTGTAGTAACTTAAATAAGAATAAACCATCAGATGTGTACTTTGCTTTTAACAATCCGAAACTTCAAATGATTACAGGTGGTGTGTGGGAAATGGCTTTATATCCGCACTGTCCTGTAAAGTACCTGCCAAAGAATGTTGTTCTGGAATACTTCATAGTGTTTGACGGTAACACCCTGCACTGTGAAGTTGTTGACACAGGAAAAGACAGCTTCACATTCATACACAGGAAAACAACACCGATACAAGATGATGACAACGATATTATTTATTCCCTTGATTATTCACCAAAACCGAACCATGTAAGAAGAATGAGCAGACCTGTTAATAAATGGCAGAAAATGATAGCACAATATTTTATTGAAGATAGAGTGTTTTATCAAGATAATGAAGTAGGGGAAATTGTACGAAACTATTTACAGGCAAGTGCAAGTGATAAAATAAGATGACAAAGGAAGAAAAGAATAAACTTATTGATTACATGGTATCTGGTGAGCGTGAGAAGTGGAAGTGTATAAGGATTTTAATGGACTTGCAACTAAAGTATAAACTTATAATTTATGAACACATTTATGAAAATAAAAAGTGGGATAAAGTAGCGGTGGAACTTGGTTATTCAGTAAGACAGAAAAAGAATATTGAAAATGCAGGTTTAGAAATCATGTATGAAAAAATAAAAGATAAACTGTAAAATAAGTGATGTGCCCAATTCGGACACATCACTTTTATTATAGAAACACACCAGTATTCAGAAGCTGTTTAATTTCATCAATTTCAGTAGTGGTTATATAATCATGTATAATAGTTAAATCAATTTCAGTAGCCTGTGTATAACCTGTAACATCTGAAAATTTAGCATAGAATTTTGTATCATTATATGGCAGTCTGTTGTCTGGTATTGCTTCATTATATGACTTCACATAGATAAATGGCTTTTCAGATAGCAGATAATTTGTGTTAGGCTCTAATGTGGTATTTACATTTTCACGGTCATTGAGCCTATACGGAACAGGAAAAGAAGCATTACAATTCAGCATCTTCATTATCTCATTATCAGCATACAGCACGGCCAGAGCGTCACCATTGATAACATTCACCTCATACTTTAATGTTATCGCTTTATCCATAAAGTCAGATGGTGACAGATCGACAAAACCAATAAAAGGTAAATATATCTGCATATCGGTATTCTTATAATCCATGATGTTCTGGTATCTTCCTGCAATGGCAATAGTACCCATGTTCAGTGTTATAATGTCAGTTCCGATAACATCACATGAAATTTCAGTGTTATATGGTCCTAAACATATATTTTCAGTTACAGATGTTTCAATGCTGAAATACATTTTTCTTAATGATATTGCATAATTTGCAGTATCAACATATTCTGTATTCATCAAAACAATAGTAGCTTCACCAACTTTCACACTTTCTGGTAT
>JAHLAX010000062.1 GCA_020625875.1 bacterium
AGTTGATACGAGGGCAAAGCCCTCTTGTATAAAAATTATCAAAAAAAATTGTAAATCAGCAAGTTAGTTAATTACTACTTGACTTTTTATAGGAGGAGAAATAAAAATGTACAACGTTTCTTTTCCCGTTCTCGGATGGGAATTCAAAATAAACCCGATTGCCTTTTCAATAGGTGGAATTAATATAAGATGGTACGGTATTATTATCGCCGTCGGGCTTTTGCTCGCGGCTACATACGCGTATTTTTCCGCCAAGAGATATAATGTCGAGCGCAACGTTCTGTTTGACTGTGTTCTGGTCGGACTTGTCTCGGGCGTAATCGGTGCTAGGCTCTATTATGTGCTTTTTAGGCTTGACTATTATATTGAACATCCCAATGAAATAATAATGATAAGCAACGGCGGTCTCGCGATTTACGGCGGAATAATTCTGGGACTTCTCGGCGGCTGTATTATGGCAAAGATTAAAAAAGCAAAGATTATGCCTATTCTCGATATTGCCGTTATGGGCTTTTTGATTGGTCAGGGCTTAGGCAGATGGGGTAACTTCTTTAACCAGGAGGCTTTCGGAACGCCGACTGACCTGCCTTGGGGTATGATGTCTGAGAACACCAACCTTGTCGCCGTGCATCCCTGCTTTTTATATGAATCGCTTTGGTGCCTGCTCGGTTTTGTGATTCTGCATTTCTGGGGCAGAAAGCATCAGAAGTACGGAGGACAGATTTTCTTTATGTATCTTGTATGGTACGGCTTTGAGAGAATGCTGGTCGAGGGACTTCGCACAGACAGCCTGTATTTGTTCGCTGATATAAGAGTTTCGCAGGTTTTGTCGGCGCTGATTCTCGTTGTCGGCGTAGTGCTTTTGATTGTAAACAGGAAGAAGGAGGATAAATACTATGACGATTATAGACGGAAAAAAGGTCTCGGCTCAGGTAAAAGAGCAAGTAGCTGAAGAAACTAAACAGCTCAAAGCCAAGGGTATTACCCCAGGGCTTGCGGTTATTCTGGTGGGTGACGACCCCGCTTCAAGAGTGTATGTCAATAATAAAAAGAAAGCCTGCGAGCTTGTAGGCTTCAATTCCGTGGAGTATGCTCTGCCCGCGACAACAACACAGGAGGAGCTGTTAAGTCTGGTGGACGAGCTAAATAACCGCAAGGATATAAACGGAATCCTCTGCCAGCTTCCGCTACCCAATGGGCTCGACGACGCCGCGGTGATTGAGGCAATCAGTCTGCTTAAGGATGTTGACGCTTTTCATAAGCAGAACGTCGGCAGAATAATGCTCGGCGACTATGACTTTTTGCCCTGTACTCCCGCGGGTATTATGGAAATGCTCCATGCTTACGATATAAGTGTAGACGGCAAAAAGTGTGTTGTAATCGGAAGAAGCAACATTGTAGGAAAGCCTATGGCTATGCTTCTTTTGCACGAGAACGGCACTGTAACAATCTGCCACAGCCATACAAAGAACTTAAGCGAGATTACCCGCGAGGCTGATATACTCGTAGCCGCTATAGGCAAGGCGAAGTTTGTCACAGCCGATATGGTCAAGGACGGCGCTGTTGTTATAGATGTCGGTATGAACCGCGACGAGAACAATAAGCTCTGCGGCGACGTTGACTTTGAGAACGTCAAGGATAAGTGTTCATTCATTACTCCCGTACCCGGCGGAGTAGGACCGATGACAATCGCCACTCTGATGAAGAATACCCTTAAAGCCGCAAAACTGCAAAACAGTATCAAATAAGTACCCCTTTTCAAAGGGGTAAAAATCATTATTGCGCAGCAATTGATTTTTGGGGATTATCTATCTTTAATATGAACGTTCATATCAGTGACCGCTAAAGCTAGACAATCCCTCTGAATTGGCTCTCTACGCTCGCAACAATTCAGGTCCCTTTAAAAAGGGACACAACTTACCACTAAAATAATGGTTGACATCCCAAATCCTTTGTGTTATAGTATATAAGCCGCATATTGTGGGCTATAAGTGCGCGAGCACGCCTACGGATAGCGAGACTAAATAAAGGATGGTACTAATATGTACGCAGTTATTGAAACAGGCGGAAAGCAGTACAAGGTTTCCGAGGATCAGGTAGTATTCATCGAGAAGCTTAACGCTGAAGCCAACGACACAGTAACATTTGACGTTGTAGCGGTAGGTACAGACGACGGAATCAAAGTCGGCACACCCTATGTTGACGGCGCTAAGGTTACAGCAGAAGTATTGAAGAACGGTAAAGGCAAGAAAATCAGAGTTGCCACCTACAAGCCCAAGAAGGGCGAGAAGAGAACTCTCGGTCACAGACAGCCTTACACAAAGGTACAGATTAAGTCAATCGAGGCTTAAGTTGATTACGGTAACATTCTATAGACACAGCGCTGATTTTTTCGGTTATGAGTTTTCGGGGCATTCCGATTACGCCGAAAGCGGTTACGATATAGTTTGCTCAGCGATAAGCTCTGCGGCTTTTCTCACAGCCAACAATATCACCGATGTTTTCAGCATCAAAGCGGATGTTACGGTATCTGACGGTCATATGAAGCTGACCGCGAACAAGTCCGATGTCCTCAATAATCTTGTTGACGGATTGTATCGGCACACGCTCCAGCTTGCGGAGCAATACCCAAATGATATTAAAGTAAAAATTTCGGAGGTGTAAGGTATGCTTAAGATAAACATCCAGTTATTCGCTCATAAAAAGGGAATGGGTTCGACAAAGAACGGTCGTGACTCCGAGTCCAAGCGCCTCGGCGCAAAGCGCGCTGACGGACAGCACGTTCTCGCGGGCAACATTCTTTATAAGCAGAGAGGAACTCACATTCATCCCGGCGTTAATGTTGGCATCGGCAAGGATGACACACTTTTCGCTAAGGTTGACGGCGTACTCCGTTTTGAGCGCGTCGGCAAGGACAGAAAGCGCGCCAGCGTTTATCCTGTTGAGCAGTAATAAGCTTACTTAAGGGGTGGAGCAATCCACCCTTATTTTTTTAAAATGTGGAGAATATTATGAATGTTCTGACTTTTATACTTGGTATTGTTGATCCGCTGCTTGTCGCTTTTATGGCGTCAATGATTATTGGTATCACAATGAAGCGTGTCGCGGCTGTAATAACGTTAAAATACGTAGTAACAATACTCGCGTTTTTACTGTATATGCTTCTATATATCGCGGCTGTAGTATTTTTCGTGCCGATTTGGAAATACATAGTAATGTTCGCTCCGTTCGCGCTTATTGTAATTGTTCTTATAATTTCAATAATTGTCGCTCCAAAGGACAAAATAAAAGAGCAGTCAAAACAAGATTTAAAAATGACAGGTTGGGGAAGTATGTTCCCGAATGATATTGATAACAATAAATAATTAAGGAGGGATAATATGTTTGTAGATATAGCTAAAGTCCATATCAAGGCGGGCGACGGCGGCGACGGAGCTGTGGCCTTTCACCGTGAAAAGTATGTAGCCGCGGGCGGTCCTGACGGCGGAGACGGCGGAAGGGGAGGCAACGTTGTCTTTCAGGCTGATACAAATATTTCCACTCTTTATGATTTCAGATACAAGAGAAAATACGCCGCAAAAAAGGGCGAAAACGGACGCGGCAATCGCCAGAACGGCAAGAAAGCCGAGGATTTAATCGTCCGTGTTCCGCTCGGTACTCTCGTAAAAGACGCCGAAAGCGGACGAATTATCGCTGATATAAGTACTCACGAACCTGTAATAATTGCCAGAGGCGGCAAGGGCGGCTGGGGCAATACCCACTTTGCCACTGCGGTCAGACAGGTTCCGCGCTTCGCCAAGCCGGGGCTTCCCGGTGAGGAATTCGACGTTACTCTTGAACTTAAGCTTTTAGCTGATGTCGGTCTTGTGGGATTCCCGAATGTCGGTAAATCAACTCTTGTTTCGGTTGTTTCCGAGGCAAAACCCGAAATCGCCAACTATCATTTTACGACGATTACTCCCGTGCTCGGCGTAGTGTCGATGGGCGAGGGGAGCAGCTTTGTTATGGCTGATATACCAGGGCTTATCGAGGGCGCGTGGCAGGGTGTAGGCTTGGGACATCAGTTCCTACGCCACGTAGAGCGCTGTCGTATGCTTGTCCACATTGTGGATATAAGCGGTTCTGACGGCAGAGACCCATACGAGGATTTCAAGATTATCAACTCTGAACTCGAGAAGTTCAACCCCGAGCTCGCTAAGCGTCCGATGATTGTCGCGGGCAATAAATGCGACCTTTGCACAGATGAGCAGATTGCCGATTACAAAAAGTATATCGAGGGTATGGGCTACGACTTTTTCCCGATTATGGCTGCTATACGCTATGATGTTGACCCGCTTCTCAAAAAGATTCAGGAGATGCTCTCAAAGCTTCCGCCCATAGAGCGCTACGAAGCCGAGCCTGCTCCTGTTGTCAAAGCCGAGGACTTTGACGACCACAGTGTTGTGATTAAGAAGATTGACGGCATTTATACCGTCGAGGCAAAGTGGCTTTATAACGTTATGCGTTCAATCAACTTTGACGATTACGAGAGTCTTAACTACTTCCAGAACGTTCTTATGAACAACGGCGTTTTTGACGCTCTGCGTGAGGCTGGCATAAACGAGGGCGATACCGTTTCGCTCTATGATGTTGAATTTGACTTTGTGGAGTAAGCTATGGAAAAGTTGATTGATAAAGATTTTAATCCAAAGCAATTGTCCCCCCAGACGCTCGCGTTTATGGGCGATACTGTCTATGATATGCTTGTCCGCGAGTATCTTGTGCGCGAGGCTAACCGCCCTGTCGGGGAGCTTAACAAGCGCAAGGTAAAACTCGTCAACTGCAAAACTCAGGCTGAGGCGATTGAAAACCTTATGCCGAAGCTTACCGAGGACGAAATCGCCGTTTATAAACGCGGCAGAAACGCTTTTACCAAAAACACTCCCAAGAACGCCGACGTTGCCGATTATCACGCCGCCACAGGTCTGGAGGCACTGTTCGGCTACCTGTATCTCAACGGAAGCATCGACAGGCTCAACGAGCTGTTTGAGGAAATTATAAAGTAAAAGCCTTCCCCCAACGGGGGGAAGCCTGAACCCCCTACATATTTCTTTATAAGAATAATGAGGGGATAATATGAAAATAAAAAAAGTAATAGACTTTATGGTAATAACGGCTGGAGCAACTATTTACGCTGTCTCCGTAGCGGTTTTCACCTCGCCCAACAATATCGCCCCGGGCGGTCTTACGGGTGTGGGTACGCTGCTCAATTACCTTTATTCCGTACCAATCGGCACATTTATTCTGATAATGAATGTGCCGCTTTTTATTTTGGGCTACAAGGTGCTCGGCAAGCGTTTTATCGCTAAAAGCATAATAGGTACGGTCGTTGTGTCGCTCACCATTGACTTTGTCACACCCTTTGTTACGCCGTATAGGGGAGATATGATGCTCGCGTCAATATACGGTGGAGTGCTTAACGGAGCGGGGCTGGCGCTGATTTTTGCCCGAGGCGGCTCAACAGGCGGCACGGATATTATAGCCTCTGTAATCCACAAGCGTTATCCTCAGTTCTCAATCGGGTATGTAATACTTTTCTCTGACGCGTTGGTGGTGAGCATATCGGCGCTCGTCTACGGCAGTCTTGAAAGCGCTTTGTACGCCGCTATAGCAATTTTCACGAGCTCCAAGCTGATTGATTTGATAATCAACGGCACATCCCGCGAGAGCGGCAAGCTTATGCTGATTGTCACAGACAAGCACCAAAGAATCGAGAATCTTCTTCTCAACAGGCTCGAGAGGGGAGTAACCTCGGTTGACGCGGTGGGCGTATATAGCGGCGCGAGTAAAAAACTCCTCATCTGCGCGCTTCGCCCGAACCAGGTTTTTAAGGCTAAATCTATAGTAAAAACCGCGGATTGTAACGCCTTTGTAATCATTGTCAACGCGGGAAAAGTCAGCGGAAAAGGCTTTATAAATAAAAACTGATATAAATTCTTTTTGATAGTGACCAATTTTATGCAAAACTTAACAATTTAGTCTTTTATATTGAAAATTACGTCGAATGATAGTATAATAGCTAATACCTATGAAAGACTTTATTATAAAAAACAACCGCCCGATAATTTTTGCGGCTATAATACTTGTTTTGCTGATGATACTCACCACCGTGGGCTTGAGTCAGCCGCAAAAGAGCAAGGCAGAAATGATAGAGAATATATCAACCTGTTCAATCCCTGAAGGCAAGATAATCGCTCACGGAATCGACGTTTCTTATTATCAGGGTGATGTTGATTTCGACCAGGTTAAGGACAGCGGCTTCAGCTTTGTTATTATAAAAGCTGGCGCTACAGGCTTCGGTACCGACCCGAAGTTCGAAGAATATTATAAAGAAGCACTTTCCGCGGGGCTTGACATAGGCTGTTATTACTACACCTATTCCACTACGGTTGAAGGCGCCAAAGCCGACGCCGCGGAACTTCTCAGTATAATAAAGGGCAAAACTTTCAACTATCCCGTTTTTCTTGATTTTGAGGATGAGTCGATTCAGTCCGCTGACTTGATTGCTTCCAACACAGCGATGATTAACGCTTTTTGCAGAAAGATTAAAAAAGGCGGCTATTACCCTGGTGTATATACCTCAACCTCGGTTTATTACAACTACATTGAATCAATTACGCTTGGCAGCACATGGGATTTCTGGATAGCCAGCTACGGCGACCACACATATAATTCCAACGAGTATCACAAAGCTTTTTCAATGTGGCAGTATTCAAACGCGGGAGTCGTAAAAGGCATAAACGCTGATGTTGACCTCAACGTAAGCTATGTTGATTATCCCGATATTATTCAAAAGTTTAGGGAGAAAATCCTTAAATATACATCATAATCATTTTCTGAGTAGGAGATGTTTATTAATGACTTATACCAATAACGACCTTGGCTGTACTTATAGCAAGGACCATACCGTATTCAAGGTTTGGTCTCCCGACGCGTCCGATATTCGTGTTCAGCTCTATAAAACTGGCTCAGACGAAGAAGTCGGCGCTCAGAAGCTCGAGAGCTACGGACTTAAATCAGACGGCACAACGGGAGTATGGTCAATCACTGTATTTGGAGATTTAAAGAATCTCTATTATACATACCTCGTAACTGTTAACGGCGTTACCCGCGAAACTCAGGATGTTTATTCCACGGCTGTAGGAGTAAACGGCAAACGCAGTATGGTATGCGATTTCAAATCAACCGATCCCGAGGGCTGGGACGCTGACAAGCATATTTATGTCAAAAATCCCACCGACGCGGTTATCTGGGAGGTTCACGTCGGCGATTTTTCAGGCAGCGCCACATCAGGCGTTTCGCCCGAGCACCGCGGAAAGTACCTCGCTTTTACCGAGGAAGGCACAACAATCAACGGCGAGGGAAAGTACCCGACCTGTCTTGATTATATAAAAAGTCTTGGAGTAACCCATGTGCATCTTAACCCTGTTTATGATTTCGACAGCGTTGACGAGGCTCATCCCGAGAACGAGCAGTACAACTGGGGCTATGACCCCGCCAACTACAACGTTCCCGAGGGCTCATACTCCACTAATCCCTTTGACGGCAACGTTCGTATCAACGAGTTCAAGCAGATGGTAAAAGCGCTCCACGACGCTGGTATCGGCGTAATTATGGATGTTGTGTATAACCACACAAGCTCAACCGACTCCTGCTTTAACCGCACCGTTCCCGATTATTACTACCGCAAGTATGACGGTCGATTCCTCAATTCCTCAGGCTGCGGCAACGTGCTTGCCAGCGAAAAGGAAATGGTCAGAAGTTATATCGTCAATTCTGTAGTGCATTGGGCGACCGAGTATCATATCGACGGCTTCCGCTTTGACCTTATGGGCTGTATCGACACAACCACTATGAATATGATTCGTCTCGCGCTTGACGAGATTGACAACAGAATGCTGATTTACGGCGAGCCGTGGACAGCCGATTTAGGCGATAACGGCATTCCCTTTGACGACGCGAGCGTAAAAGAGAACTCCAATAAGCTCTCTAACAGAATCGCTATGTTCAACGATTCGTTCAGAAACGCCCTCAAGGGCAACAACGACGACAGCTCAATCGGCTATATTCAGGGCAATAACCACAACATCTATTACGTTATCTCGGGTATTCTCGCCTGCTCGTCCTCAACCTTCCTCAAATGGGCGCAGAGACCTACCCAGTGCGTAACCTATAACTCGGCTCACGATAATCTCACCTTGTGGGATAAGCTGTTAAAATCATCCAACCGCACCGATTACGATACGACCGACGAGCATATTCTCGCTATGAACAAGCTCTCGGCGGCTCTGGTATTCACATCTCAGGGTATTCCGTTCATCCTGGCGGGCGAGGAAATGGCGCGCACAAAGCACGGCGAACACAACAGCTACAAGTCGCCGCTCAGTATTAACGCTATTGACTGGACAAGAACCCGCACTTATAAGAACCTTGTGAATTACTATAAGGGGCTTATCAAAATCCGCAAATCCTTCTCGTCCTTCAGAGAACCTTCGACAATCACTGTCAGCAACACATATTTCGAGACTGACGGACGCGCGATTGCTTATACTATCCCCAATATCACAAGCAACGAGTGGGATATGCTCGCGATTCTTTTTAACAACAGCAATGAATCCTCTACAATCACGCTCAAATCCCATACAACCCTGCCTCATTCATGGGTATGTATCGCGAACTACGATAAGGCAGGCTTTGATGAAATCAAGCGGATTGACGGCAACGATATCCACATTCCGCCTATGACGGCGCTGATTTTCGTTGACGACACCAGCTACGACCGTATTGCCGCTTTGAGAAAAACAGAACAAGACGAGAAATAATTTTATTACAATGTAGACGGCTCCCGAGCGGGAGCCGTTTTTGTCTAAGGCTTCTTTGGCTAAAGGAGCTGTCAGCGTAGCTGACTGAGGATTGTATAAATACTGCGCAGGCTTCACTAAATGCTATCTTCGTCAACCTGCACAAAGAAACTTATAAAAGAGCAAAATTTTTATATATTTTAATTTCCCTATTGGAATTTAATTTTATGTGATTTATTATATAATTTAAAGTAAGTATAAGTCACTTATTATGTGGAATTATACGTACCTACCGTGTTGTATATATTCGCGAAATATACAATACATCTCGGATTCAAACCCTGCCTTAAATGGCAACGGTATGCGGGAAATGCCCCTTAGTTTAGGGGTACAGGTTGTGTCCCCTTTTAAGGGGACCGAAATCTTGATTTCGAGGGGTCGCGCAGCCCTTTAGAGGCGGTTCTCTTTATCCATACGTGAGGATATAGAGGAAAGATAATCCCCCAAAATCAATTGCTACGCAATAATGATTTTGACCCCTTTAAAAAGGGGTACAAGGTTGTGATCCTGCTCGGTCAGATATTGCGGGTACAAATCCGAACAATTTATATGAAAAAATGAAAAATTAAGAAAGGAATGATTTTCTTATGAGAAAAATTAAGAGAATTACTTCTGTAATTCTTGCGGCTCTTATGATCGTCAGCCTGTTCGCGGCTGTACCGATGACAGTAAACGCAGGGTCTCCCGACCCCGGATCCGGAGGAACCGGAATCGGCGGTTCCACTACTGTCATCACTCCCACGACAGACGACGGTTATATCGCGGAGAAAGATTATCTGACATTTACGGCACTACGAGATGATTCTTATGTAAGGATAAATGATGTTCGAAGCGGCAGTGATTACAAATATAATAAGAATGGCACCGGTTGGCATGATTATGAGCTATACAATAGGATTGAGCTCAATAAAGGCGAATATGTTCGTTTCCGCGGATCAAACACTATTTCTCTTTACAATGGAGGAACCTTTAGTATAAGCGGAAAGGTAGCGGCAAGCGGTAACGTTATGTCGCTGAGGCTTGATAGTGAGTCCAGAAGCCAAGGCTTGGACCGTGAATGCTTTATGAATATGTTTGAACGATGCGAAGGTCTGATTACAGCTCCCGAGCTTCCCGAAACAACGCTGGCGTATGAATGCTATTTTGCCATGTTTAATTATTGCACAAACCTGACCAAAGCTCCCGAGCTTCCCGCGACAACGCTGGCGGAGGCTTGCTACTACCGTATGTTTTATGGTTGCACGAGCCTGACCGAACCCCCCGAGCTTCCCGCTACATCGCTGGCGACATACTGCTACTGCAATATGTTTTGCGGTTGCACGAGCCTGACCGAACTCCCCGAGCTTCCCGCTACATCGCTGGCGGAGGGCTGCTACTATGGTATGTTTGACGGTTGCTCGAATATTCGTATTTCTAACGAGGCGGGTACCTTTAGTGGTATCAAATATTCAGAGGCATACAGGATCCCCGCTGAGGACACTGCAAGGTATGCACTTGACTCTATGTTTGCATCCACAGGCGGTAAATTCAAAGGAACTCCGAACATCAACACAACCTATTATGTTGGCAAGCCCGTTTACACTGTAACATGGAAGAACGGCGATACAGTTATCGAAACCGATACAGAAGTAGAGAGCGGCGCAACCCCGACCTTTAACGGCACTACTCCCGAAAAGGCAGAGGACGAGAACAACACCTACACATTCAGCGGCTGGTCTCCTGCGATTACCGCTGTCAC